>NZ_JBEYZD010000008.1:0-171457 GCF_040645895.1 Streptomyces olindensis
CTCACACCACTACACCTAGTTTTTTTTTTTGTATCTGGATTTTCCTTTTTTCTCCCCCTTCCGCCCGGGGCGCCCCCCCCACCCCCCCCCCCACGCCCGGCGGCGCCTCGTGCCGTCCCCGGTGGAAGACGGTGACCTCCCAGCCCCGCGCCAGCGCCGCCTCCACGACGGGCCGCCCCGCGAACTCCGTACCACCCAGCATCAGAAGCCTCATGCCGCCGACTCTGCCGGGTGGAGCGGCGCGGCGGAACGAGGATCTGCTGTCAGCAGACGGCGCGCCGGGTCAGGGGCCCGTCGGCGGTACGTACTTGTAGCCGACGCGGCGCACCGTCCGGATCGTGTCGCGGTGCTCGGCGCCCAGCTTGCGGCGCAGCCGGGCGATGTGGACGTCGACCGTGCGGCCGTCGCCCACGTGCCCGTAGCCCCACACCGTGCCGACCAGCTGGTCGCGGGTGTGCACCCGGCCCGGGTGCGCCACCAGGTGGGCGAGCAGCTCGAACTCCAGGTACGTGAGGTCGAGCGGCCGTCCGGCCACCTCGGCGGTGCGCTGCACGGTGTCGACGCGGATCAGCGGCTCGCCGCCCGGCTCGGCCCCGGCCTCGGGGCCGGTCGCCGCGGGCCGGTCCGGCACCGCCACCGGGAACGGCGGCTGCTGGTCGGCCGGGACGAGCACCAGGTAGCCGATCATCGGCGGCTGCCCGGGCAGCGTCGGCAGGGTGTGCGGGGGAGCCGGCAGCCAGGTGGCACCGGGCGGCAGCAGATCCGCCACGGTCACCACCTCGTCCCGGTCGACGGCACGCAGCCGGTGCCGGGGGCCGTGCGGGGCGGGGGAGTCGAGGGTGGCGGTGGACAGGGAACGAGTGGTCGCCATGAGAGGTCAGCTCTTTTCGCGCGAGAGGTTCGTCAGGGGACGTACGCCGTTGCGCGCTGGCCGAAGACCGGAGGGTACGGCTTTAGAGGGCCGGCGCGTTCACCGCGCGGCAACACACCCGGTCGAAGTCGTGGTGCTGACGGGAAGGCCAGAAGGGCTCGAGGTCATGGCGACCCGTCGCGGGGAGCTTCTGGAGGCTGGCCATGCCCCCATTGAAGCAGAAGAAGGCCCCCGGCAGGACCCTCCTCTCACTGCTTGGACGCTTCCCCGGCACACACGCGAGGGGGCGCCCACCGTTCCCGGTGGGCGCCCCCTTCACGGAGCTGTGGGTGGATCAGACCTGGCCGGCCTTCTCCAGGGCCGAGCAGCACGTGTCGACGAGGAGGCGGGTCACCACGTACGGGTCGACGTTGGCGTTCGGGCGGCGGTCCTCGATGTAGCCCTTGCCGTCCTTCTCGACCTGCCACGGGATACGGACCGAGGCACCGCGGTTGGAGACGCCGTAGGAGTACTCGTTCCACGGGGCGGTCTCGTGCAGACCGGTCAGGCGGTCGTCGATGCCGGCGCCGTAGTTCTTGACGTGGTCGAGCGGCTTGGAGCCCTCACCGAGCGACTCGCACGCGGTGATGATCGCGTCGTAGCCCTCGCGCATCGCCTTGGTGGAGAAGTTGGTGTGCGCGCCGGCGCCGTTCCAGTCGCCCTTGACCGGCTTGGGGTCGAGGGTGGCGGCGATGTCGAAGTCCTCGGCGGTGCGGTAGAGCAGCCAGCGGGCCACCCACAGCTGGTCCGAGACCTCCAGCGGGGCCAGCGGGCCGACCTGGAACTCCCACTGGCCCGGCATGACCTCGGCGTTGATGCCGGAGATGCCGAGACCGGCCTTCAGGCAGTTGTCGAGGTGGGCCTCGACGACGTCACGGCCGAAGATCTCGTCGGCGCCGACGCCGCAGTAGTAGCCGCCCTGCGGGGCCGGGAAGCCGCCCTTGGGGAAGCCGAGCGGGTAGCCGTCCTTGAAGAAGGTGTACTCCTGCTCGATGCCGAAGATCGGCTCCTGCGCCGCGAACTTCTCCGCGACCTCGGCCAGCGCGGCACGGGTGTTGCTGGCGTGCGGGGTGAAGTCGATGTTCAGCACCTCGCACAGCACCAGCACGTCGTCGCCGCCGCGGATCGGGTCCGGGCAGGTGAAGACCGGCTTCAGGACGCAGTCCGAGGCGTGGCCCTCGGCCTGGTTGGTGGAGGACCCGTCGAAGCCCCAGATCGGCAGCGCGTCGAGACCGGCGGGGGAACCCGCGATGATCTTGGTCTTGGAACGCAGTTTGGCCGTCGGCTCGGTGCCGTCGATCCAGATGTACTCAGCCTTGAAGGTCACGGGCCACATCCTTCGGGGGTGTGTCTGGGCGCGTATCGCGGGTGCTGCGGCGCTGCGGCACTGGGGCGCCGCTGTAGTTGCCCGGCAGCTTGTCAACAGGCGATTTCCCGGCCATTGCTCGAATGTGAACCCCGTGTTACCTGGTGGCGCTGTGCCACAGGTCACGCTGTGAGGGTGTTTGCCCCGGGGAGGCAGGGCCGGTCACCGGCTTCCCTCCGTCAAGCCGGTGACCGCCGCCGCGTGGCCCTGACGTGCCGGTCCCGCCGCCCCTGGCCGGGGGCAGCAGGACCGGTGACACGTACGGGGGGCGGCCGAGGGGTGGGCCGCCCCCTCAGTGACTCACTCGATCGTCCGGCCTCACCCCACCTTCTCGATCACGGCCCGGCGGATCAGGAACTTGCCGGGCTCACGGACCTGTTCGAAGGCCGCGTTGTTGAGCAGCACACAGCTGCCGGAGACCGAAGTGACCTCCACCGTCGTGGACTTGTCGTTGTCCAGGTTGGTGACCTTCAGCTTCGTGCCGGCCGGGAACTGGTTGCTGGACGCGGCGGGCGCACCGCCCTCGCCGGAGAGCGTGACGGTGGAGCCGTTGCACACCTGCTGCCCGGAGCCCGCCGCGCCACCGCCGGGGTTCTGCGCGGGCTGCGAGGGCTCCGCGGACTCCGCCGGCTGCTGCGGCTCCTGGGGCTGCTGGGGCGGTGCCGACTGTGCGGGCGGTGCCGACTGTGCGGGCTGCGACGGCTGCGCGGCCTGGGAGTCCTGAGCCGACTCCCCCACCGCGCACCCCGACGCCTCCTGCTTCCGCTCGATCTCCGCGACGACCGCCTCGCGGTTGGCGATCCGCGCCTCGGACTGGGCGTCCGGGTTGGCCCGCTGGTCCGCGATGAACTTCTGGTTGTTGCCGAGGGCGGTGGCGAGACCCAGGCAGACGGTCGATTCCGACGCCGACTTGGGAGTCTGCGCGGCGTTCGACGTGCTCGCCATGACGAAGGCCCCGCCTCCCGCCACCGTCGCCGCGCTCACCAGCAGCGCGAGTTTCTTCTTCGTACCGAGCGTTCTCCTGCGCGACATGCGCGCCTCCTGAAGAGGTAGGGGAGCGTACGCCGCTATGTACGAGATACCGAACGAAGTTACTCAGTGGTTACAGGAGTCAGCTGAGTGACCTGCGCCACACGTGCGGGGGTGACCGGCTGTCAGCGTGACAGGGCGTCCCGTACGGCCTCGTCGGTGCGGGCCACCACCGCCGTGCCGTCGTCCGCGGTGATGATCGGGCGCTGGATCAGCTTGGGGTGCTCAGCGAGCGCCTTGATCCACCGGTCGCGCGCACCGGCGTCCCGCGGCCACTCCTTGAGACCGAGTTCCTTGGCCGCCGCCTCCTGCGTCCGGGTGATGTCCCAGGGTTCGAGCCCGAGGCGCGTGAGGACGCCCCGGATCTCGTCCTCGCTCGGCACGTCCTCCAGGTAGCGGCGGACGGTGTAGTCGGCGCCCTCGGCGTCGAGCAGCTGTACCGCGCTGCGGCACTTGGAACAGGCGGGATTGATCCAGATCTCCATGGGGCCACGGTACGCGCCGCAGGCTTTGTTCGATTTTCCGCAGTCCCAGCCGCCCCTTGCGGACCTGCCGTGACGTGACGCCAATTCCCCTCGCCACCTGGGAGTTTGCCGCGCCCGGCGACCTCCCCGTTGTCAGTGCCCGGCGGTAAACTGTAAGCAGTGTTCGAGGGTGGCGCCGGGGACGTCGATGTCTCCGTGGGCCGCCCGACCGCGACAGGAGGATGCCTGTGCCCGCTGCCGCTCTGACGTCGAAGCCGCTGCCCACCCAGTCCACCGCGAAGCGCCCCGTCCTGCTCGACCTGCCGTACGCGCCCGTGGAGAAGCGGCCGTTGCCGCCGGGCCGGCCGCGCGAGTGGTACGTCACGCACAACCGCCGCCTCAAGGCCATGCGCCTCGCCATCGCCCTGCTCGACTCGGGCGTCTACATGCCGAACCAGGCCCGCAACGAGACGATCCGCAGCACGGCGGAGCTGATCGGCGTCCACCCGCCGTCGGACACGACGTGCCACATGGTGCGGGCGCTCATGCGTTACGCGCGCTGACCCGGCCGATTCCGAGCGCCGGGCGCCCTGTTCCGAGGGGCGCCCGGCGCTTCGTCATGCCGCCCGGCCCGGCGTGGCGAACAGGGGCGGGTTCAGGCGGGCGAAGCCCTCCTGGCGCTCGTAGGGGAAGTAGGGGTAGGGCGCCGGGCGGTGGCTCGCCGCGTCGAGCCGCGCCACCTGCTCGGGGGTCAGGGTCCAGCCCACGGCGCCGAGGTTCTGGCGCAGTTGCCGCTCGTCGCGGGCGCCGATGATGACGGAGGACACGGTCGGCCGCCGCAGCAGCCAGTTGAGGGCGATCTGCGGCACGGCCCGGCCCGTCTCCGCCGCGATCTCCTCCAGCGCGTCCACCACGCCGTAGAGGTGCTCCTCGGCGACGGGCGGGCCGTAGTCGGCGGTGCGGTGCAGGCGGCTGTCGGGCGGGAGCGGTGCGCCGCGGCGGATCCGGCCGGTCAGGCGCCCCCAGCCGAGCGGGCTCCAGACGATCGCGCCGAGGCCCTGGTCCAGGGCGAGCGGCATGAGCTCCCACTCGTAGTCGCGGCCGAGGAGGGAGTAGTACACCTGGTGGGCCGCGTAGCGCGGGTGCCCGTTCTTCTCCGCCGCCGCGAGGGACTTCATCACCTGCCAGCCGGAGAAGTTGGAGACGCCGACGTAGCGCACCTTGCCCGCGCGCACGAGTGTGTCGAGGGTCGCCAGCACCTCCTCGACCGGCGTCCCGGCGTCGTAGGCGTGGAGCTGGAACAGGTCGATGTGGTCGGTGCCGAGTCTGCGCAGGGCGTCCTCGCAGGCGGTGATCAGCCGGGAGCGGGAGGAGCCCGCGTCGCCCGGTCCGTCACCCGTCGGCAGGCTCGTCTTGGTGGAGACGAGCACCTGGTCCCGACGGCCCTTGATCGCCTCTCCCAGCACCTCCTCGGAGGCGCCGCCGGAGTAGACGTCGGCGGTGTCGAACATCGTGATCCCGGCGTCCAGGCAGATGTCCACCAGGCGGCGTGCCTCCCGCGCGTCGGTGGTGCCCCATGCCCCGAAGAGCGGGCCGCGGCCGCCGAAGGTGCCGGCTCCGAAGCTCAGCGCGGGGACCATGAGCCCGGACGCGCCCAATCGCCTGTATTCCATCGGGACCCCCTTCTGGTCGGCTAACGGGTCTAGGGTTCCGTTAGTAATGGCTAAGGTAGCAGGGTCGAGCCGCTAATGGAACAGGAGTGCCGTTATGGCTGAGGGGGTCGAGCCGGGCACCGTACGCCCCGGCGGGCGCACGGCGCGGGTCCGGGAGGCGGTGCTGCGCGCGGCCGAGGACGCCCTGACCGAGGAGGGCTTCACCGGGCTGGACCTGGCCGACATCGCGCGCCGCGCCCAGGTGGGCAAGACGACCGTCTACCGCCGCTGGGGAACGGTGACGGGGCTGGTGGCCGACCTGCTGCAGGACATGGCCGAGCAGTCGGCGCCGCGCGCCGAGACCGGCTCGCTGCTCGGGGACCTGACGGCCAACGCCCGGCTCGTCCAGCGGACTCTGACGGATCCCCGGCAGGGCGCGCTGTTCAAGGCGCTGATCGCCGCCGCCACGGGTGACGCGAAGACGGCCGCGGCGCTGCACCGCTTCTACGACATCCGCGTGAAGGAGTGGGCGCCCTGCGTCCGGCAGGCCGTCGAGCGGGGGGAGGTGCCCGCGGGCACGGACCCGTATGACGTGATCCGGGCCGTCTCCGCTCCGCTCTACTACCACCTGCTCATCAGCGGCGGCCGACTCGACGAGCCCACGGCCGACCGGGCCGCGGAGGCGGCGGCGATCGCGGCCCGTGCGGGGGTGTTCGTACGGGCCGGGGGGAAGCAGGCGTAGCCGACGAGCCACGGGCGAGCGGCGCCCTTTCGGGTACGGTCCGTCAGCCCGTCGCCAGTTCCTTCTCCAGCGGGGTGCGGAAGCGTGGGGTGATTCTCGTCGTGCCCACCCACCCGCTCAGCCGTTCCGCCGCCGTCTCGACAGCCCTGCGGGTCTCCCGGCCGACGCCCTCCTCGTCGAGGATCCGCCAGGTGATCTCCCCGTCGGGCCGCTGGGCCCAGCCGCCGATCACCCGGCCGTTCCACCACACCGTCGGCCCGACGTTGCCGCTGCGGTCGAACAGGTGAGGCCGCAGCTCCGGCGCGAGGTACCAGTCGCGCTGCTGCCACCCCATCGCCGTCGGGTCGAGAGCGGGCAGCAGGGCGGCCCAGGGCTCGTCCGGCGCGGACACCGGGTCGACGTCGTCCGCCGCCACGTACCCCGTGCCCTCGTCCAGCGCCACCGGCCGCGCTCCGCACGCCGCCAGCGCCCTGCGCACATCCGTCACGCGCCACCCCGTCCACCACTTGAGGTCGGCCTCCGTCGCCGGACCGCACGCGGCGAGCCACCGCCCCAGCAGCTCCGCCTGCGCCTCGGCGGCGTCCAGCTCGGGATGCTCGGGGGCGACGGCCCAGCGGAACTGGCTGGACGTCCAGGAGCCGAGCGGCCGGCCGCGCACGACCTTGCCCTCGACGCCGAGCACCTTCAGCAGCCGGGTCGAGACCGTGTGCAGACCCTCGTAGCTCTTGCCGGCCCCGTACACGAACTGCTCGCGCAGCCGCGGCTCGTCCTGGGCGAGTTCGGCGGCCGTCGCCTGCCCCCGCCGGGCGAGTGCCGCCAGCGTCGATTCCTCGACCTCCTTCAGCCAGGCCGCGTCCGGCGCCCCGCCCGCGGCCATGGCCTTGAGCAGCGCGGCCCGCTCCCGGGCGGCGACCGCCAGCCCGGTCGAGGCGTGCACGACGGCGGTGAGGCCGGTGGGGAAGACGAACACCGTGTGCCGCATGCCGTGCATCCGCACCAGGGAACGGTCCTCGTACAGCGCGCGCCCGGTCTCGTCCACCGTCCGCGCCGGGTCGGCGAGCCGCGCCCCCACGGCCAGGTACACCGTCGCCGGGTCCGTGCCGTGCAGGGCGACGAGCGCGTCGGCGACCTCCTCGGGCGTCCCCGCCCGGGCCCCGCCGGCCAGCCGCTGCCGCAGCGCGAGCCGCGCCCGCCGCTCCGGCACGCCGATGTGCCGCTGTGCCCCCATGCCGGCCTCCCTCGTCGCGTCCCTCCGACCCGACTGCATCATCGCGGACACCACTGACAATCGACCGCGACCGGCCCGCCGCGCTCCCTCAGCCGTACCGCTCCATCAGCCCCGTCACGTACGTCTCCAGCCGCCCGCCCAGCACCTCCGGCGTCAGGTCGGTCCGCCCCAGCTCCCGCCACGGGCCCGCCGGCTTCGCCGCGTCCGGGGCGTAGGCCAGCGCGTCGAGCAGCCGCCAGTACAGGTGGTCGGGGCCCTCGGCCAGGCGCCTGCCGCCCCGTGCCGCGTAGCGGTCCCCGAAGCCGAGGCCGTACTCCGCGCCGTACAGCAGCGCGAGCGCCGTCGAGCAGTGGGCGACGTCCAGGTCGGCGGGGCCCCAGGAGGTCTCCACCCAGTCGACGACACCGCTGATCCGCAGCTCGGCCCCGGTGCCCGTGAAGAGCACGTTCCCCGGGTGGAAGTCCCGGTGCAGGAAGCAGCCCTCGTACGGCGGAGGGTCGCGGCGGATCACGTCCACGGCCCGTTCCCACAGCGCACCCTCCGGCGCGGCCACCCGCTCCGGGGACGTCCACGCCTGGTATGTCCGCGGCCGCTCCTCGGGAACGACCCGGTGGATCCGGGCCAGCTGGGCCGCCAGCAGGTCCACCCGCGCGTCGAGTTCCTCCTCGTCGACCCGCACCCGCCCCGGCAGCACGGACATCAGCAGGGACGGGTGGTCGCAGTGCTCGCCGGTCGCGTCCACACCGATCAACTCGGCGGCCGGCACACCCTCCTGCTCCGCCAGCAGCGTGAGGACCCCCGCCTCACGGGCCAGCAGTCCGGGCGCGTGCAGCCGGAAGAAGGGCTTCACGAAGGTCCGCAGCGCCAGCTCGGTGCCGTCGTCGAGGGTGAGCCGCCGCATCTGCGCGCTCCAGCCGCCCGTCAGAAAAGCGGACGTGTCGACCGTACGGCCCTCGGGGAGCTGTTTGGCCACCCACGCGCGCGTGGCCGTCCAGCCCCGCTCGCCGAGCCCGGTCAGGACGGCGGTGGCGAACTCCCGCCGGTCGTCGGGACGGTCCCGGAACCACCGGCCCAATCGGTGCTCCGCCTCCGGGAGCGTCCAGTGGGTGAACTGCGCGCGCCGGGCCAGCGCCTCCGACACAGCCTCCGTCACGGCGGGCGGGATGACCTCGTCCGTACCCGGCACCGCGAGCACCGCCCGCCCCTCGTACTCCCGCAGCACCTCCAGCGCGGGCGCCGCCCGCCAGCTCCCCGGACGGCGGATGATCTCGCTGAACCGCCCGTCGCCGTCGCCGAACGGCACGTCCCACGCCTCGGCCGCGTACACCGCCGGAGCGCACAGCCCGAGGGCCGCCACCCGGTCCCCGTAGTGCCGGACGAGATCGGCCACGGTCTGGCCGCTCATGCTGAACCCGACCAGGACCAGCGGCCCGTCCACGCGCGCGCGAGCGTCGATCACGGACACGGCCTGCTCGAAGCGGCGCCGCAGGCTCGACTCCCGCAGTGCTCCCGTGCTCTCCCCGTGCCCCGAGAAGTCGAAGGCGAGTACGCGGCAGCCGCGCGCGGCGAACTCCTCCAGCAGCGGCACCAGCCGCTCCTTGCTGCCGTTGCCCGCGCCGTGCAGCAGTACGACGGTCGCTCTGGCCTGTTCACCGCCGCCGGCCAGCCCGCTGAGGCGTTCGCCGTCGGCGTCGTGCGTGAAGGGGGTCAGCTCACTCATACGGCCATTCATTCACGCGGCGCGGGCCCGTGAGCGGCCGATCACAAACCCGGTGCTCCCCACACGGGGAACCAGCGGCCCAGGTCCTGCTCGATCGTCAGGTCGTCGGCGAGCGCGGCCCGCACCTGCAGCTCCAGCGCGTTGTCACGCCGCTGCGCCTCGCCGGGCAGGGGTGCGAACGGGTAGAACGTGCCGCGCTTGTAGAGGTAGACCAGCGCGAGCCGCCGCCCCGACCGGTCCCGGAACCCGGCCAGCGAGCAGAGCAGTTGGGGGCCGAACCCGTTGACCTCCATCTGGCTGTTGACGGCGTGCAGGTCGTTCACGAGCGGCACCAGCTGGTCGGGGGCGCGGTGCGAGACCAGCCAGGAGTAGCCGTAGTCGTCCTGCGTCAGCCGCACCGGTGGGCCGTCGCGGTCGGTGTCGGCGTCCAGCAGAGCCTGCACCTCGCGGTGGGTCTGCTCGAAGGCCGCGCCCTCGACCGTGGCGAAGCACACCGCCCCCTGCCCGGTCGGGGTGAAGCCCGCGGCGGCCTCCAGCGTGACGGCCGCCGACGGCAGCGCGAAGAGCCGGTCGAGGTCCGCCTCGACCGGCTTGGTCCGGCCGAGCAGGATGTCCAGCAGGCCCATGCTCCCCTCACACTCCTCCGGGCGCCGCCGCCTCGCCCAGCTCGGCGGACATCCGGCCCAGCTGATCGAGCCGTTCCTGAAGGCTCGGGTGGGTCGAGAAGAGCCGCGCGATGCCGGGCTCGCGGCCCAGCGCCGGCGTGAAGTAGAACGCGTTGAAGGCCTGGGCCGTGCGCAGGTCCTTCGTCGGGATGCGGGCGATGTCGCCGGAGACCTTGGTGAGCGCGGACGCCAGCGCCGAGGGCCGGCCGGTGAGCTGGGCCGCCGCCCGGTCCGCGGCCAGTTCCCGGTACCGGGACAGGGCGCGGATCAGCAGGAAGCTGATCGCGTACACGGCGGCCGACACGCCCATCACCGCGGCGAAGACGGCGGCCGTGTTCTGGTCCCTGCGGCCCCCGCCGAACACCTGCGAGTAGAACGCGAACCGGACGATCAGCCCCGCGAGCACACCGAGGAACGAGGCGACGGTGATCACGGCGACGTCCTTGTGCGCCACGTGCGACAGCTCGTGCGCGAGGACGCCCTCCAGCTCGGCCGGCTCCAGCCGCCTGAGCAGCCCGGTCGTCACGCAGACCACGGCGTGGTCGGGGTTCCGCCCGGTCGCGAACGCGTTCGGCATGTCCATATCGGACACGGCCACCACCGGCTTGGGCATGTCCGCGAGAGCGCACATCCGGTCGATCACCGCGTGCAGTTCGGGGAACTCCTCGCGCTCCACGACCCGGCCGCGCATGGCGTACAGGGCGATCCGGTCCGAGAACCAGTACTGCGCGCCGAGCAGCGCCGCGGCGACCACCACGACCAGCACCCACGACTTCAGCAGCACGACCAACGCGGCGACGAACCCCACGTACAGCAGACCGAGCAGGAACAGCGTGATCCCCATACGGGTGGTCAACCGCCGGTCACTTTGGAAGCGGCTGTGCATCTGCATCACCCCGCAGCTCACGCACTCGTCCCACAGCCAGTGTGCACCCGGGCCCACCCATGAACGGGTCGTGATCACCCCCAGGACCGGCAAAGACGTCAGACGCCGTCGGCGACCGCGTAGCCGGCCACCGACGGCCACCGCACCGTCAGCACCACCGACTCCTCCTCCGCGTACCAGGAGTGATCGACGCCGCGCCCCCACACCACGTAGTCACCCTGCTGCTCCAGCAGCAGGGTCCGTCCGGGGAGTTCGACGCGGAAGCGCCCACTGATCAGGATCAGCAGCGCTGTCCGCTGCTCACCCCTCACCCACCGCGCACGCGCGTCGCCCCGCGGGTGCACCCCCCACTTGATCTCCACAGCCTCGCTGTGCCGCGGATCCCCGGCGTCCTTGAAATGCCCCAGCAGCCATCCCTGGTCGAGCACCGCGTCCCGCCCGGCGTTGCCCACGTACACGCTGTCGTCCACGGGGGCGGACGCTAGCAGCCGCCGCCGGTCGGGGCCGGGCCGGTCGCCTAGTACGGGGCCCGGAAGTTGATGTACCCGAGCAGCACGATCACCGCCGCCACGCAGCCGAGCACCACGACCGTCGACACCCAGGAGGACCGGCGGCGCGAACCCACGTGCTCCGGGTCGGGGCGGAACGGCACGGGTCCGGGCGGGTTCTCCTTCCAGCGGGCGGCGAGCATGCGGGCACGGGCCGAGGGCTCCTTGTGCTCGGCGCTGTCCGCCCATCTGAGGTCGAACTCCCGCTCGTCGTCGTGCCGTTCCGACATCCCCGTAAACCTCTCTCGAACAACCGTGTCAGTACCGATGATCCCCCGTCCGGGGCCGTCTGTGAAGCGGGGTCCGGGCATACGACGGTGCCCCCGCCTCCGGGAAGGAGACGGGGGCACCGCGGGTACGACGGGGGCGTCGATCACACGTCGAAGTACAGCTCGAACTCGTGCGGGTGCGGACGCAGCTGCAGCGGCGCGATCTCGTTCGTGCGCTTGTAGTCGATCCACGTCTCGATCAGGTCCGGCGTGAACACGTCGCCCTGGAGGAGGAACTCGTGGTCGGCCTCGAGGGAGTCGAGGACGGCCGGGAGCGAGGTCGGGACCTGCGGGACGCCCGCGTGCTCCTCGGGAGCCAGCTCGTACAGGTCCTTGTCGATCGGCTCGGCCGGCTCGATCTTGTTCTTGATGCCGTCCAGGCCCGCGAGCAGCAGCGCCGAGAAGGCCAGGTACGGGTTGCCGGAGGAGTCGGGCGCGCGGAACTCGACGCGCTTGGCCTTCGGGTTCGAGCCCGTGATCGGGATGCGCATCGCGGCGGAGCGGTTGCGCTGCGAGTAGACCAGGTTGACCGGGGCCTCGAAGCCGGGGACCAGGCGGTGGTACGAGTTCACCGTCGGGTTGGTGAAGGCCAGCAGCGACGGGGCGTGCCTGAGGATGCCGCCGATGTAGTAGCGGGCGGTGTCCGACAGGCCCGCGTAACCGGCCTCGTCGTAGAAGAGCGGAGAGCCGCCCGTCCACAGCGACTGGTGGACGTGCATGCCCGAGCCGTTGTCACCGAAGATCGGCTTCGGCATGAAGGTCGCGGTCTTGCCGTTCTTCCACGCCACGTTCTTCACGATGTACTTGAAGAGCTGGAGGTCGTCGGCGGCGGCGAGCAGCGTGTTGAACTTGTAGTTGATCTCGGCCTGGCCGGCGGTGCCCACCTCGTGGTGCTGGCGCTCGACCTTCAGGCCGGCCCGCTCCAGCTCCAGGGAGATCTCGGCACGCAGGTCGGCGAAGTGGTCGACCGGCGGGACCGGGAAGTAGCCGCCCTTGTAGCGGACCTTGTAACCACGGTTGTCCTCGAGGGCGCCGGTGTTCCAGGCACCCGCCTCGGAGTCGATGTGGTAGAAGGACTCGTTCGCGCTGGTCGCGAAGCGGACGGAGTCGAAGACGTAGAACTCGGCCTCCGGACCGAAGTACGCCGTGTCGGCGATCCCGGTGGAGGCGAGGTAGGCCTCGGCCTTCTTCGCCACGTTGCGCGGGTCACGGGAGTACTGCTCGCCCGTGATCGGGTCGTGGATGAAGAAGTTGATGTTCAGCGTCTTGTCACGGCGGAACGGGTCGACCCGGGCGGTCGACAGGTCCGCGCGCAGCGCCATGTCGGACTCGTGAATGGCCTGGAAACCCCGGATCGAGGATCCGTCGAAGGCGAGCTCGTCGTCCGGGTCGAACGCGTCGACAGGCACCGTGAAGTGCTGCATCACGCCCGGGAGGTCGCAGAAGCGGACGTCGATGAACTTGACGTCCTCGTCCGCGATGAACTTCTTGGCCTCGTCGGCGTTCTGGAACATCCAGCTCCTCCTACTCCCGACCGTCCCGCCGGGGTGGTAGTTCGTTCGTGCGGCCAGTGCGGGTGGCACACGCTGACCTCGACCCTAGGGACGGGTGATTTCTCTGGCGTGACCCATTTGTTTCGCACAAGTTAACCGGCTCCCCTCCCACGGTAGCCCGGACACACCCCGCCGTGCCCTGGGCATTTCCGGGCGCAGTACCGTGGACGGGTGGACAACAGGCAAGCACTCGGATCGTGGCTCTCCGGGCCCCGCGCGGCCGCGGAAGAGGCCGGTGTCGACTTCGGATACCGGGGTGAGCAGCTCGGTCTGCCCGAGGAGGGGCCCGGCTCGATCGCCCGCCCGGGCCGCCGCCTCGCCGCCCTGGCCGTGGACTGGGGCCTGAGCCTCCTGATCGCATACGGTCTCATCACCCAGAGCTATAACGAGGCCGCGCAGATCTGGGCGCCGCTCATCATGTTCGCGCTGATGGTGCTCACCGTCGGTACGGTCGGCTTCACCCCGGGCAAGCGGCTGCTCGGCCTGCGTGTGCTCGCCCTGGACACCGGCCGCGTCAGCCCGTGGCGCTCCGCCCTGCGCACGGTCCTGCTCTTCCTCGCGATCCCCGCCCTGATCTGGGACCGCGACGGCCGCGGCCTGCACGACCGGCTGGCGGGCACGGTCGAGGTCCGCATCTGAACCGGACCGGCAACACGACATGACGAACGCCGCAGGGCCCGCCCTCCGGGCGGACGACGCGACTTTGCGGACACCCCCTAGCCACCCCACCCCCGGCTGTCATGACCGTATGCCGATACGGACATGACAGCCGGGGGTGCGCGGCATTACCGTCGTGCACGCGGACGCGACGTGTGAAGGAGGGGCCCGTGACCGGCAAGCCGAGGGGTGAGCGGCACATAGGACTGCTGAACGGCTTCGCGGCCTACGGGATGTGGGGGCTGGTGCCCCTGTTCTGGCCCCTGCTGAAGCCCGCCGGCGCGATGGAGATCCTGGCCCACCGGATGGTGTGGTCGCTGGTCTTCGTGGGCGTCGCCCTGCTCGTGCTGCGCCGCTGGGCCTGGGCCGGCGAACTCCTGCGGCAGCCCCGCAAGCTGGGCCTGATCACGATCGCCGCGGCGGTCATCACCGTCAACTGGGGCCTGTACATCTGGGCCGTGAACTCCGGGCACGTCGTCGAGGCCTCGCTCGGGTACTTCATCAACCCGCTGGTCACCATCGCTATGGGCGTGCTGCTGCTGAAGGAGCGGCTGCGGCCCGTGCAGTGGGCGGCGGTCGGAACAGGTTGCGCCGCGGTCGTCGTCCTGACCGTCGGCTACGGCCGGCCCCCGTGGATCTCCCTCTGCCTCGCCTTCTCCTTCGCCACGTACGGGCTGGTGAAGAAGAAGGTCAACCTCGGTGGCGTGGAGTCGCTCGCCGCCGAGACCGCGATCCAGTTCCTGCCCGCGCTCGCCTACCTGGTGTGGCTGACCGCGCAGGGCGGCTCCACCTTCGCCGCCGAGGGCGCCGGACACGCGGCGCTGCTCGCCTCGGCCGGCATCGTCACCGCGCTCCCCCTGGTCTGCTTCGGCGCGGCCGCCATCCGCGTGCCCCTGTCCACGATCGGCCTGCTGCAGTACCTGACGCCGGTCTTCCAGTTCCTGCTCGGCATCTTCTACTTCCACGAGGAGATGCCGCCCGAGCGCTGGGCCGGCTTCGCCCTGGTCTGGCTGGCGTTGACCCTGCTCACCTGGGACGCGCTGCGCACCGCCCGCCGGGCCTCCCGCGCGCTCACCACCGAGATCAGCGCGCCCAGCACGACCAGGACGACCGGCACGATCAGCGCCGCGCGGAACGCCGACAGCGTGGCCTCGGGGCCGGACCCGGTGGACGCCAAGCCGTAGACCGCCGTCACCGCCGAGATGCCGATCGCCGAGCCGAACTGCGTGGCGGTGGTCAGCAGCCCGCCGGCCAGGCCCTGCTCCGACTCCGTGACGCCGTCCGTCGCCGCGATCGTCAGCGGCCCGTAGGCCAGGGCGAAGGCGAGGCCGGACAGCAGCAGCGTCGGGAACATCATCGCGTAGGACCAGTCCATGCCGACCGGCAGGAACAGCGCGTAGGCGGCCACGGCCAGGGCGAAACCGCCGACGATCACCCGGGCGTTGCCGAAGCGGGTGACCAGCCTCGGCGTGAGCGTCGGCGCGAGGACGGCGTCGATGCCCATGACGAGCAGGGCGAGGGCCGTCTGGAGCGACGACCAGCCGCGCAGTTCCTGCAGATAGAGCGTGACGACGAACTGGAAGCCGAAGAAGGCTCCGAGGAACAGCAGCGCCCCCAGGTCGGCGCGCACGACCGGGCCCTGGCGCAGGATGCCGAGGCGGACGAGCGGGTCGGGGCAGCGGCGTTCGACCACGACGAAGGCCCAGGCCGAGAGCAGCGCGGCGACCCCGGCGCCCACGGTGAGGGGCCAGTCGCGCAGGCCGTGCTCCAGGCGTACGACGGTGTACGCGGCCAGCAGCATGGCGCCCACGGCGGTGATCGCGCCGGGCAGGTCGAAGGCGCGCCGGCGGGCCGGCGGGGCGTCCCGCCGGGGGATCAGGCGGACGGCGAGGACGAGCAGCGCGGCGGCCATCAGCACGGGCGCGAAGAACACCCAGCGCCAGCCGATCTCGGTGAGCAGGCCGCCGATCACCAGGCCGAGGGAGAAGCCGGCCGCGCCCGTCCCGGCGAAGACCAGCACGGCCTTGTTGCGCTGCGGGCCCTCCTCGTACGACGTGGTGATCAGGGAGAGCGCGGCCGGGGTCATGAACGCGGCGGCGACACCGGTGACGAACCGGGCGACGATCAGCATCCAGCCCTCGGTCGCGAAGCCCCCGAGACCCGAGAAGGCGAGGAAGACGGTCAGCCACAGCAGGAACATCCGCCGTCGGCCGAGCAGGTCGGCGGCTCTGCCGCCCAGCAGGGTGAAGCCGGCGTAGCCGAGGACGTAGGCGCTCATCACCCAGGCCGCGGTGCCGGTGGTCAGGCCGAGGTCGGAGCGGACGGCCGGGATCGCCACCGCCATCATCGCGACGTCGGCGCCTTCGAGGAAGATCGTTCCGCACAGGACGAGCAGCAGCGCCCAGGCACGCGTGCCCATGAATCAACACTCCTCTGGTAGGGATCGGTTACGCAAGCGAGGGTCGGTTCCCTCTTGTAACCACGACCACCCTGCGGCAGCATCGACAGACATGGAAGAAGGCACTTCTAAGTCACCGAGTAACTGCGAGAGCACCGTCGACCACGGCGACGCCGACCCCTTCCAGTGGGACACCCGCGAGGACTGCCAGGTCCGGCAGATCCTCGACCGGATCGCGGACAAGTGGTCGCTGCTGGTCATCGCGCTGCTGGAGAACCGGCGGCTGCGCTTCACCGAGCTGCGCCGGGAGATCGACGGGGTCAGCCAGCGCATGCTGACGGTGACCCTGCGCTCGCTGGAGCGCGACGGCCTGGTGAAGCGGACGGTGCACCCGGTGGTCCCGCCGCGCGTCGAGTACGAGCTGACCTCCCTCGGCAGGACGCTGCACACCACGATCCAGTCCCTGGTGACCTGGACGGAGAAGCACCAGGACGAGATCGCGGCGGCCCGGACCGCGTACGACACGCGGGAGGCCCAGGAGCAGGTCGGCCGTGTCGCCACCGCGGAGGCCGCTACGGCTCCCTAGGCGCCTGGCGGGCCCGGTGTGCCCGCACCTTCTCGCGGTTCCCGCAGCGCTCCATCGCGCACCAGCGGCGGCGGCCCGGGCGGGAGGTGTCGACGAAGAGCAGATGGCAGTTGTGGGCGCCGCACTCGCGGACGCGGTGGGCGTAGGGGCCGGTGAACAGGTCGATCGCGTCGCGGGCGACCGTGGAGAGCAGCTGTGCGCCGGTGGCGCCCGGGGCCCAGGCGCGGCTGCCGTCCGGGGCGATGCGGGAGACGAGCGCGGGTCCGGCCGCGGCGGCGTTGACGACGTCCAGGTGGGCGGTCCGCGGCGGACGGTCGTGGGCGCGGTCGGCGGCGAGCAGGAACAGGGCGTCACGCAGGGCGCGGGCGCGCTCCAGCTCCTCGACGGAGACGGTGAGGTCGAGCCCGGCCGGGAGCCGGCTGCGGCCGGCCCAGGCGACCAGGTCGGCCGGCTCGTGCAGCACCTCCCAGCGCGCGAAGGCGCCGGGGCCGCCGGTCGTCGTCAGCTCCAGGCACAGGGCGCCCGGGTCGAAGCGGTAGGGCTTCCCCTCGGACGAGACCAGCGTCAGGCCCGGAGGCTCGTTCGGCGTTTCCGCTGCGCGTCCGCTCACCTAACCAGTATAAGTGGTTACATGACGCAGACTCCCGCATCGCCCGCTCCCGTGCACTGGAAGGTCGTCATCGACGCCCGCGACCCGCACGCACAGGCCGGCTTCTGGGCCGCCGCCCTGAGGTACGAGGTCGAGGACAACAGCGCCCTCATCGAGAAGCTGCTCGGCTCCGGCGCCCTGCCCGAGGAGGCCACGGTCGAGTTCCACGGCCGCCGCGCCTTCCGGGACCTGATCGCCGTACGGCACCCCGGGGACCCGTTCGAGGAGGACAGCGGGACCGGGCTCGGGCGGCGGCTGCTGTTCCAGCGGGTGCCGGAGGCCAAGACGGTGAAGAACCGGCTGCACCTCGATCTGCACCCGGGCGGGGGGCACCGCGACGAGGAGGTCGCACGGCTGGAGGGGCTCGGGGCGAGCGTGCTGCGGCGGGTGACGGAGCAGGGCGGCGAGTGGGTCGTGATGGCGGACCCGGAGGGGAACGAGTTCTGCGTGCAGTGATCCGGGCCGGCCTCGGCAACGCCCTGTCCGGATACGGACCTTGACGGAGAGTCAGTCACAGCTTCACCATCCAGGCACCCCATTCACCGTGGGCTGCCTGTGGACACCCCACGGGCTTCCCAAGGAACTCGGAGCCCCCACATGAAGCTCTCCGTTTCCGCGCGTGCCGTGGCGGCAGGCGGCCTGGCAACAGCCATGCTCCTGGCCGGCGGTGCCGTGGCCGACGCCGCGTCCTCCGCTCCCGCCAGAGCGGCCGCCGCGCCGGACATACCCCTGGCGGGCGTCAAGGCCCACCTGTCCCAGCTCCAGTCCATAGCCACCGCCAACGGCGGCAACCGCGCGCACGGCCGCCCCGGCTACAAGGCCTCGCTCGACTACCTGAAGGCCAGGCTGGACGCGGCCGGATACACCACCACCGTCCAGCAGTTCACCGCCTCCGGCCGCACCGGCTACAACCTGATCGCCGACTGGCCCGGCGGCGACACCAACCAGGTCGTGATGGCCGGCTCGCACCTGGACAGCGTCTCCTCCGGGCCCGGCATCAACGACAACGGCTCCGGTTCGGCCGCCGTCCTGGAGACCGCGCTCGCCGTGTCCCGGGCGCAGTACAAGCCCACCAAGCACCTGCGGTTCGCCTGGTGGGGCGCCGAGGAGATCGGCCTGGTCGGCTCCCGCCACTACGTCAACCGGCTGGCCACCGGCGGCCGTTCACGGATCAGCGCGTACCTGAACTTCGACATGATCGGCTCCCCGAACCCCGGCTACTTCGTCTACGACGACGACCCGGCGATCGAGAAGACCTTCAAGGACTACTTCACCGGCATCGGCGTCCCGACGGAGATCGAGACCGAGGGCGACGGCCGCTCCGACCACGCGCCCTTCAAGAGCGCCGGCGTGCCGGTGGGCGGCCTGTTCACCGGGGCCAGCCGGACGAAGACGGCGGCGCAGGCGGCCAAGTGGGGCGGCACGGCCGGGCAGGCCTTCGACCGCTGCTACCACTCCTCCTGCGACACCACCGCCAACATCAGCGACACGGCCCTGAACCGCAACAGCGACGCCCTCGCCCACGCGGTGTGGGAGCTGTCCGAGTAGCCCCCGCGGCTACCGGTCGCCCGCGCGTGCGGTGAGGCGGCCCATGCGGGCGCGGGCCGCCTCCAGTTCCTCGACCTCCTCGGCGGCCGGGCCGTCCTCGGCGGCGAGCTCCGTCCACAGGCCGATCAGACCACGCCCCAGCTCCAGCCCGAGCGCCGGATCGCGCACCGCGCGCCAGGCGGTGGCCGCGCTGCGCACGTTGCCGTAGGCGCCCTCCGCGTCGCCGCTGCGGCGGAAGGCACCGGCCAGGTCCAGCGACAGGTGGAAGGCGCGGAGCGGGTCGCCCGCCAGGTAGGCGATGTACGCGGTCAGTTCGCGCAGCCGGAGCACCTCGGGGTGCTCCGGCCCCAGCGTCCCGGACGCCTGGGCGACGGTCTGGTCCGCCAGCCCGGCCGCCACGTCGATCCGGCCCTCCTTCACGGCCTCGTTGATCCGCCCGACCGGCTCCGCGAGGAGGGCGGGTGCGGTGGGATCACCGGGGGCGGTGAGGGGTTCGTCGCCGAGCACGGCCTCCGCGACGGCGTCGAAGCCGCGGGCGGGCGTCGGCTTGGCCTCGGCCTCGGCGGCCAGCAGGGCGGCGTCGGGGAGCGGCTCGGGTCGCGGGGCCGGTGTGGCCTCCGGGACGGGCAGCGGCCGCGCGTCCATGGGCGGGGGCGGACCGAACTCCCCGGTGGGGGGCGCGACGGTGCCCGGGGGCCTGGCCGGAGCCGGCGGCGCGTCCTCCGCTACGGCCCGCAGCAGGAAGGTCGGCACCGGGGTCGGCACCGGCTCGTCCGCCGGCTGCGGCTCGGTCACCGCCCGCGGCTCGGTCACCGCACGCGGCGGAAACGTCGGTGCCGTGCCGTGGCCGGACTCCGGCACGGGGCGCAGGACGTGCGTGGCGCTGTCGCCCCGCGGGGGCTCCTGCTCCGCCGGGCCCGTGCGCACCGGCTCGGCGGTGAAGTGGCTGGAGCCGTCCGGGTCGACCTGGAGCGGGACGACGTAGCCGATGCGCTCGTCGCGGACCGTGGCGAGGACGGGGTGGCCGGTGGCGAGGGCGAGGTGGTGGAGGCGGTTCAGGACGGCCTGCTGGATCTCCTCGCCGGGGGCCGCGAAGACCGGGACGCCGCCGACCGACGCACCGTCGGACGCCCCGCCCGTGCCCCGCCCGGCATCCTCTGTGCCCCCGGGGACGTGGACGTCGATCGGCGCCGCCGCGTGTGCGGCCTGCTGCTGTTCCCGCTTCTTCTCGCGGCTGAGTCGAGACATCGTCCCCTCACTCGGCGTCGTACACCTACTGTCGAGTGTGTCCGCTCGCCCCCGTTTCTCACGTCACCGCGGTGTCACAGGCTCGTCCCAAGGGCCACCGGCACCGGTGCCGCTCGTTCCGGATGGCATGGGGACCGGGAGTACGAGGGAGGAGATGGGCATGCACACAGGCATGCGACGAGGGCCGGAGATCTGGATCCGCGGCCCGGTGACCACGCCCGGGCCGGGGTCGCCGGAGCCCGCACACGCCCATGCCGCGGCACGGCGCTTCTCCTGGGTCGGCACGCACGGCGGCGCGGGCGTCTCCACGCTCGCCGCGGTCTACGGCGGCCATGACAGCGGCCGGACCTGGCCCGGGCCCGGCGCTCCCACGTCGGTGCTGCTGGTCGCCCGGACGCACGCGGCCGGGCTCGACACGGCCGCCGGCGCGGTGGAGGCGTTCCGGCGCGGCCAGGCCCCTCCGGGGCTCGACCTGGACGCCGTCGTCCTGGTGGCGGACGCCCCGGGGCGGCTGCCGCGCCCGCTCGCCCAGCGGGTCAGGTCGCTGGAGTCGGTCATCGACGTGTACCGCGTGCCGTGGGTGCCGGCCTGGCGGCTCGGCGAGCCGGGCCGTCCGCCGCGCGAGACCGAGCCCCTGCTCCGGCTGACGGGAGCGGTGCGCTGACGGCCGTGGCCCTGTCGGCCGGGGAGATCGCGGCGGGCGTACGGGCCCGGGAGCTGCGCGCGGCCGAGGTCGTCGCGGCGGCCCTGGAGCGGATCGAGCGGGCCGATCCCGAGCTGTGCGCGTTCGTCGAGGTGTGGGGCGAGGACGCGCTGCGCCGGGCCGGTGAGGTGGACGCACTGCTCGACCGGCGGGCCGGGGGTGTGCCGCCGCTGCCGCTGGCCGGTGTGCCGATCGCCGTGAAGGGGCGGCACGGGCTGCGTGCGGCCGGTCCGCTGCTCGCGGCCGGTTGTGTCGCGGTGGGGGCGACCTCCGTGCCCGGGCCGGGGACGCCCTGGCAGACCTGGGGGCTCGGTGCCCGGGGCCGGACCGTCAACCCGTGGCGGGCCGACCGTACGCCGGGCGGCTCGTCGGCCGGGGCGGCGGTGTCGGTGGCGGCCGGGCTGGTGCCGCTGGCGACGGGCGGCGACGGGGCCGGGTCAGTGCGGATCCCGGCGGCGTGGTGCGGGGTGACCGGGCTGAAGACCACGGGCGGACGGCTGCCTTCCGCCGACCGTACGGGGCTCGCCGTGCCCGGCGTGCTCGCCCGCACGGCGTCGGACGCGGCGGTGTGGTGGCGGGTCGTGTCGGGCGAGCCCGAGGCCGCCGGACCATCCTTGCCCGTCACCGCCGTCTGGTCCCCCGACCTCGGGTTCGCCGGGCCCGACCCGGAGCCGGTCGCCCTGGCCCGGGCGGCCGTGGAGCGGCTCGTCGCGGCGGGCGTCGTACGGCTCGTACGGCCACGGGTGCCGCTGCGGCTCACGGATCCGGGGCCCGCGTGGCTCGCGCTGCGGTCGGGCACCGGGACCGGCAGCGGCACCGGAACCGGAACCGGAACCGGAACCACCCTCGACCTCGGCCCCGGTCTCGACCTCGCCGGAGCCCACCGGGTCCGGACCGGGAACAACGAGCGGCTGGGCCGTCTGTTCGCGGATGCCGAGCTGTTGCTCACGCCGACGGCGCCCACCGCACCGCACGGCCACGAGGGGCCCGGCGACCGCTACTCCACCTCGCTCACCTGGGCGTTCAACCTCAGCGGGCATCCGGCGCTGAGCCTCCCGGCGGGCTTCGGCGCCGACGGCTGCCCGGCCGGGCTGCACCTCGTGGCACCGCACGGGCGGGAGGCGCTGCTGCTGGCCGTGGCGCGGGAGGCGGAGGCGCGGACCGGGAGCTGAGGACCCCCCTGGCGGATCCAGGCGCGGGGCTCACTGGCGGATTTGATTGCACGCGCATATGATGCATGCGCGTGTAATTGACGTACGCCGAGCATTCAGGGGGACCCCATGACCCGCCGCTTCCTCTTCGTCCTGGGCAGCGCCCGTGCCGACGGCAACACCGAGCTGCTGGCCCGCCGGGCCGCCGAGCAGCTGCCGCCGGACGTCGAACAGCAGTGGCTCGACCTCGCCGAGCATCCGGTGCCGGACTTCGAGGACCTGCGGCACGACAGCGACCACGTCCGTCCGACCGAGGGCAACGTGGCCCTGCTGCTCGACGCCACGCTCGCGGCCACGGACATCGTGATCGCCTCGCCGCTGTACTGGTACTCGGTCTCCGCGCACACCAAGCGCTACCTCGACTACTGGTCGGGCTGGCTGCGCACGCCCGGCCTCGACTTCAAGAAGACCCTGGCCGGGCGCACCCTGTGGGGCGTCACCGCTCTCGCGCACCAGGAGCAGGTGGTCGCCGACCCGCTGGTCGGGACGCTCAACAACTCGGCCGCGTACATGGGGATGCGCTTCGGCGGTGTGCTGCTCGGCAACGGCAGCAAGCCCGGCGACGTGCTGAACGACACCGAGGCCCTGGCCCGCGCCAAGACGTTCTTCGCCCAGGAGGCACCGCTCGCCCGGTTCCTGTACGAGGAGTGAGACCTTCGCCTTTGAGACCCACGCCGTTGAGGCCTACGCCGTGATGTCCTTCGCCGTGAAGCGTGCCCACGCCGCCGAGCCGAACACCGCCGCGTACAGGGCCTGCAGGCCGAGGTTCTTGGCCAGTTCGTCCCAGTAGACCGGCTCGCGCATCAGGTCGGCGAAGGACAGCCAGTAGTGCGAGAAGAAGTACGGCTGGAGCGCGTGCAGTTGCGGGATCTGGTCCAGGATCTGGACCGTGATCAGCAGGCCCACCGTCGTCGCCATGGCCGCGATGCCGCTGTTGGTCAGCGTCGAGACGAACAGGCCGAGCGCCGCGACGCCGATCAGTGACGCGGCGACGGCCAGGGCGATCAGCAGGGCCCTGCCCAGCCCCTCGGCGAAGCTGATCCGCGTGCCGGAGATGGTAGTCAGATCGCCGAGGGGGAAGAGGAGCGCGCCGACCGTCAGGGCCGAGACGGCGACCACGAGCGTGGCGGCCAGGCAGAACAGGACGACCGTCGCGTACTTGGTGAGCAGCAGGCGGCTGCGGCCGGCCGGGGCGACCAGCAGATAGCGCAGCGTTCCGGCGTTCGCCTCGCCGGCGATCGCGTCGCCCGCGACGACACCGACCGCCATGGGCAGGAAGAACGGCAGGGTCGCCGCCAGGGCGGTGAAGACCAGGAACAGGCCGTTGTTGGTGATCTGCGAGATGAACGCCGGCCCCCCGCCGCCCCCGCCGCCGGGCGAGGAGCCGTCGCCCGTCTCGATCTTGACGGCGATGCCGACGAGGACCGGCACGCCCGCCAGCACGGCCAGCAGCGCGAGGGTGCGCCAGCGCCGGAAGGTGGTGGTGAGCTCGTTGCGCAGCAGCCCGAAGGTCCACAGCGGGCTCACCGGCCGTACGTGCTCCGCGACTTCAGCCCGCGACATCGAACCCCTCCCCCGTCAGTGCCACGAACGCGTCCTCCAGCGAGGCCCGTTCGACGGTGAAGCCGCGCACCCGGACGCCGGCGGTGACCAGCGCGGCGTTGACCTCGGCCAGGTCGCGCTCCGGTGGCTCGCCGGTCACCCGGTCGTCGGTGACGGCGAGGTCCGCGACCCCCTGCTCCTTCAGCACCCGGGCCGCCTCCGCCGGGTCGGGCGTGGTCACCACGAGCCGGCCGCGCGCCCCGGCCGCCAGCTCGGCGACCGGGCCCTGCGTGATGAGCCGGCCCTGCGCCATCACGGCCGCGTGCGTGCAGACCTGCTCGATCTCGTCGAGCAGGTGGGAGGAGAGGAAGACGGTCGTGCCGTCCGAGGCCAGCTCCCGTACCAGCGTGCGGATCTCGCGCATGCCCTGCGGGTCGAGGCCGTTGGTCGGCTCGTCGAGGACGAGCAGCCGGCGCGGCTGGAGCAGCGCGGCCGCCAGGCCGAGGCGCTGTTTCATGCCCAGTGAGTAGGCCTTGGCCTTCTTGCCCGCGGCGGCCGTCAGGCCCACCCGGTCCAGGGCCGCGGCGACCCGGGTCCGCCGGGTGCGCGGATCGGCGGCCGGGTCGGCCGAGTCGTAGCGGACGAGGTTGTCGCGGCCGGAGAGGAAGCCGTACAGGGCCGGGCCCTCGATGAGGGCGCCGACGTGCGGGAGCACGGCGCGGGTGGCCTTGGGCATGGGCTGCCCGAGGACCCGTGCCGTACCGGAGGTGGGCTCGATGAGGCCCATCAGCATGCGGATCGTGGTGGTCTTGCCGGAGCCGTTGGGGCCGAGGAAGCCGAAGACGCTGCCCGCCGGGACGGTCAGGTCCAGACCGTCGACGGCGAGCTGTCCGCCGCGGTAGCGCTTGGTGAGGCCGCGGGTGGCGATGACCGGTTCCCCGGCCGCGGCACCCGCGCCGCCCTGCTCCGGCTCCGTGGCGGACGGTTCGCCCATCGGCTTCCTCGTTCTCTCGACGTCCCGTGGCAGGACCTACCGCGCGGCGTCGGCCGCCTTCACGAGCGCGTCCTTGGTGACCATGCCGACGTAGACCTTGCCGTCGTCCGTCATCAGGGCGTTGACCAGGCGGGTCGAGAAGACCGTGCCCGAGCCGAACTTCCCGGTGACCTTGTCGCCGAGCGAGTCCACGAAACCGCCGAGGTCGCCGCCGGCACTCTCGCCGGACGGCATGCCCTGGCCGCCGGTGTCGAAGACGGCTATGGAGTTCCAGCCCTCACCGATGGTCTTCATGCCCTCGGGGCCCTCGCCGGGGGCCTCCTTGGACTTCGGGGCGTGCTCGCGTGCCTCGCCCTTGCCGAAGTCCATCCCGAGGCCTTCGCCGAAGCCCTTTCCGGCGTCCTTGCCGGAGTTCTTGCCGGCGTCCTTCTCCTCGGTGACCTTCGCGCCCTTGGGCGGCGTGAAGTCGAAGGTCGACGCGGCCGGCTTGGCGAAGCTGACCTGCGTGAAGCCCGCGTCGACGACGGCGGAACCGCCACCCGCCGGGGTCAGCGTGAACTTCAGCGGCAGACCGGTCTCGGAGTCCACGGCCACGGTGATCGCACCGACCGTCGAGCCGGACTGCTTGGGCTTGATGAGCAGCTTGTAGGCGTCGCGGCCGGCCACCTGTGCGGTGCCGTCCACGGTCACGGAGGTCGTGTCGTCGGCGGCCTTCAGGGCCTCCTCGGCGAAGTCCTTCGGCAGGGCCGGCGGCTCCTGCGCCCGGTCGTCCTTCGCGCTCTGCGGGACGGTGCCGTGGTAGACCTCGTTGGACTTGCTGTCGTAGCCCCAAACGTCCTTGCCGTTGTGGATGAGGCTGTACTCCGCGGCGTTCTCCAGCAGCGACAGCTTCTGCCGGTCCGGGCCGTCGGCGGCGACGCGCAGGGTGTGCGTGCCGGAGGCCAGTTCGGTGAGTTTGGCCGTCGGGTCGGCGGACGAACCGCCCTCGTTCCCGCCCGCGGCGCCGGACATCAGGCTGGACTCCAGGCCGCCGAGGTTCGGCAGGCCGAGGTCCGTGCTGATCTTCACCGTGCCGGAGAGCTGCTCGACGTCCGACTTGGCGATCTTCTCGATGAGCTGCTGTGCGGTGATCTTCGGGAGGTCGGGGTCACCGGAGTCGGCGAGTGCGGGGACCAGGCCGATCGTCGCGGCTGCCACCCCCACCACCGTGACCGGGACGACGTACCGGGCGGCCTTGCGCCGCCGGGAGTGCTGCTCGTCGACCTCCCCGCCGGTCGTGTTGTCGTCGGATGCGTACGGTGCCATGTGTGCCCTACCTCCGTGGTCGGCGGCGGCTGTCCGTGTCGTCCACGCACTCGTCCCTGAGCCGCCATTCTCACCCGAACAGGTGAGGAGTGGTGTCTTCCGTGGTTTCCATCTGACCAAATCGGCCAGGGAGATACGTCAGACCCCGGGCTCAACTCCACGTACTGCTGCGGTATGACACGAGGGGGCCGCTTCTCCCCCGACCCGTAGGGGTCGTCCGGGGAACCCGGGGCTAGCCGGCCCGGTGCACCACCGCGTCGCACAGTTCCACGAGCGCCGTCTTGGCGGTGCACTCCGGCAGCGGGGCCAGCGCCGAGCGGGCGTCCTCGGCGTAGCGGACGGTGTCCCTGCGGGCCTGGTCCAGCGCCGGGTGGGCGCGCAGCAGGCGCAGGGCCTCGGCGTGCCGGGCGTCGTCGGTGAGGTCGGAGTCGAGCAGCTCGCACAGGGCGATGTCGTCGGCGAGTCCGAGCCGGGCCGCCCGCTCGCGCAGCCGCAGCACCGGGAGCGTGGGGATGCCCTCGCGCAGGTCGGTGCCGGGGGTCTTGCCGGACTCGTGGGAGTCGGAGGCGATGTCCAGGACGTCGTCCGCGAGCTGGAAGGCGACGCCGAGACGCTCGCCGTACTGGGTCAGGACGTCCACGACCGTCTCGTCGGCGCCGGACATCATCGCGCCGAACCGGCACGAGACCGCCACCAGCGAGCCCGTCTTCCCGCCCAGCACGTCCAGGTAGTGCTCGACCGGGTCCCGGCCGTCCTGCGGACCGGCCGTCTCCAGGATCTGCCCGGTCACCAGCCGCTCGAACGCCTCTGCCTGCACCCGTACGGCCTCGGGACCGAGGTCGGCCAGGATGTGCGAGGCGCGGGCGAAGAGGAAGTCGCCGGTGAGGACCGCGACGGAGTTGCCCCAGCGGGCGTTCGCGCTCGCGACGCCGCGGCGCACGGCGGCCTCGTCCATCACGTCGTCGTGGTACAGCGTGGCGAGGTGGGTCAGCTCCACGACGACGGCCGAGGGCACGATCCCGGGCGCGTACCGGTCACCGAACTGGGCGGAGAGCATCACGAGCAGCGGCCGGAACCGCTTGCCGCCGGCCCGCACCAGGTGCTGGGCGGCCTCCGTGATGAAGGGCACCTCACTCTTGGTGGCCTCGAGCAAGCCTTCCTCGACAGCCGCCAGCCCGGCCTGGACATCGGCTTCCAGAGCCTGGTCCCGCACGCTCAGCCCGAACGGCCCGACGTCGGTCACGAGGGGTCTCCTGTCTGCTGGTGTCTGCCGGTGATCACACGGATTGTCGATAGGTCGCTGCCATCACTCGAGTCAGCGTATCCGGTCACGTTTCGATCACCGCCAGCGCCCATGGTTACAGGCCGGGCGGCAACAGACATTTATCGACTTTCCCGGAAGTAGCCGCTCATATGCGATTTGCCGTATTGGGTAAGCAAATTCCCCTTGCGGGATATTGCGCCCCAGGTCGTGATCAGTGAGTTGAATCACTTCTCCCTCTCGACAGCCGGACCCCGGCACCCTCCCGTACCCCCGTTCACCGAAAGCAAGTTGAGCCTTGGCTCCCGCAAAGGATCAAGCCGCTCATATCCCCCGACCAAGGTCAACAAGCTCGATATGTGACCCCGGTGCTTGTTCCCGACATGTGCTCTCGCATACGTTCCGGGCCTGTCCGGCGGACGCCGAATCCTGCCGCCGCCCGGACTCCCCACACACACCGACTCACTCACGCAGGGCAGGAGCGGGGGACCCAGGTAAGTCGCCGGTCCACGACGTGGAACGGCTCGGGGTGAAGCCGCGCACGGCAGCACAACGCCGTGCGCGGCCGGGCACCTCCCGGCCCGAACCCGACAGCTCACCTCGCAGGCGCCGGAGAGGAACATCGCCATGCCCGGACGAGGTAAGCACCGTCGCCCCAGAACCAGCCCGCTCACCCGAGGCGTCGTCGCCGCCGGCACCGGCGGGGCCGCCCTGACCCTCCCGCTGCTCGGCGCGACGCAGGCCAGTGCCGCCCAGCCGGCCCAGAGCGCGCCCGCCGCCCAGACCGCGCCCCAGGCGGCCCAGCCCGCCAAGTCCCTCACGTACACCGTGACCAAGGGCGACACGCTCTACCGCATCGCGGACAAGTACGACGTCTCGGGCGGCTGGAAGCAGCTCTACAAGGACAACCGCGCCGCCGTCGGCGACGACCCGCGGCTGATCCACCCGGGCCTGAAGCTGAAGGTGGAGACGACGAAGGCGGCCGCCGAGAAGAAGGCGACGCAGTCGTCCGCCCCGACCAAGCCGGCCGGCGGCATCACCAAGGCCACCCCGGCCGCCGCGAAGACCTACGCGAACAACCTCGACGGCTGGATCCGCGAGGCGCTGGACATCATGGCCCAGAAGGGCATCCCGGGGTCGTACGACGGCATCTACCGCAACATCATGCGCGAGTCGTCCGGCAACCCCCAGGCGATCAACAACTGGGACTCCAACGCCGCCAAGGGCACGCCCTCCAAGGGCCTGCTCCAGGTCATCGACCCGACCTTCGCCGCCTACCACGTGTCCGGCACCCCCTACGACCCGTTCGACCCCGTCGCCAACATCACGGCGGCCTGCAACTACGCGGCCGACCGCTACGGCTCGATCGACAACGTCTTCGGCCCGTACTGAGCCGTCCCGCCCAGCAGTCGCTCGAGGACGACGGCGATGCCGTCGTCCTCGTTCGACAGGGTGACCTCGTCGGCCACGGCCTTCAGTTCGGGATGCGCGTTGGCCATCGCGACGCCGTGGGCGGCCCAGTCGAACATCGGGATGTCGTTGGGCATGTCGCCGAAGGCGATCGTGTCCGCCGGCCGCAGCCCCAGGTGCTCGGCGGCCAGCGCCAGTCCCGTCGCCTTGGTGACGCCGCACGGCTGGAGCTCGACCGTGCCGGGCCCCGACATCGTCACCGTCGCCAGCGAGCCGACGACCGAGCGGGCCGTCGCCGCCAACTCGTCGTCCGTCAGGTAGGGGTGGCGCAGCAGCACCTTGCTGATGGGCTCGTCCCACAGCTCCTCACGCCGGTCGACCCGTACCGCGGGCAGTGTCGGGTGCGGCATGAGATAGCCCGGCTCGATCAGCGTGAGCCCGTCGACGCCGTCCTGGTCGACCGCCGCGTACACCTGCCCCACCTCGGCCTCGATCTTGCCGAGGGCGGTCTCCGCCAGTTCCCGGTCCAGGGTGATGGACCACAGCAGCCGGTCCGCGCCGGCGTCGTACACCTGCGCGCCCTGCCCGCACACCGCGAGCCCCGTGCAGCGCAGGTCGTCCAGGAGCGGCCGCACTCTCGGCGCCGGCCGGCCCGTCACCACGAGGTGCTGGGCACCGGCGTCCGCCACCCGCGCGAGCGCGGCGAGAGACCGGTCGGAGAGGGTGTCGTCGCCGCGCAGCAGCGTCCCGTCCAGGTCGGTGGCGATGAGTGAATATGCGATGGGTGCGGCCATGATCAGAGAATACGGACAGCGCGCCCCTTCGTTTCATCGCACGGCGCACGCCGATTGCCCGGTTGAAGGCCTCTGCACCAGTTGGCAACAACATGGTCCGCTACCTACCGTCGGGGCCGTCTCGGGCGGTACCTTCCAAGTGTCCAGGGGGGACTTGATCGGGGGGTCAGGTTGAGCAGTGGGCGCATTCGCGTGGCTGGGCCCGGGGAGCTCGGCGAGAGGGAGAGGGAGCGCTGGCGCGCGCTGCGCGCCGCCTCGGAGGCGCCGCGCAACCCTTTCATGGAACCGGAGTTCACCGACGCCGTCGGCCGCGTGCGGCCGCAGGCCCGGGTCGCGGTCGTGTACGAGGGGCGGGAGCCCGCCGGGTTCCTGCCGTACGAGCGCGGGCCGTTGGGGCAGGGCCGGGCGATCGGACTCGGCGTCTCGGACGTCCAGGGGGCGATCCTGCGGCCGGGGCTGGCCCTGGAGACCGGTGAACTGCTGCGGGCCTGCGCGCTGTCCAGCTTCGCCTTCGACAACCTGGAGGCCGAGCAGCGGCTGTTCGTCCGGTACGCGGCGGAGGAGCACGCCACCTACGTGGTCGACGTGGAGAAGGGCTACGAGACGTACGAGTCGGCGCTGCGTGCCCAGTCGCCGAAGTTCCTGAAGACCACGCTGGCCAAGGAGCGCAGGCTGGGCCGGCAGGCCGGCGAGGTGCGGTTCGTGTTCGACGAGCGCGACCCGGCCGCGCTGCGCACGCTCATGGAGTGGAAGTCGGCGCAGTACCGCAGGACGGGCCGCCGCGACCGGTTCGCCCAGGAGTGGATCACCCGGCTGGTGGGGCAGCTGGCCCGGACCCGGGCGCCGGAGTGCGGCGGCACGCTCTCCGTGCTGTACGCCGGCGAGCGGCCCGTCGCCGCGCACTTCGGGCTGCGCTCGGCGTCGGTGCTGGCCTGCTGGTTCCCGGCGTACGACCCGGAGTTCGCCAAGTACTCGCCGGGGCTGGTGCTGCACCTGCGCATGGCCGAGGCGGCGGCCGCCGAGGGCATCGGCCTGCTCGATCTCGGGCGGGGCGCGGCCGAGTACAAGGACGCGCTGAAGACGGGCGAACGGCCTGTGTACGAGGGCGCGGCGACGCGACCGGGGGCGGGCTCGGCGCTGCACTGGCTGAGCCGTGAGCCGGCGCGCCGCGCGCACCGTTTCGTCCGCAGCCGGCCGCGGCTCGCGTCGCTGGCCGCGCGGACCCTGAAGGGCGCGGCTCGGCTGCGCCGTACCTGAACACGAGTGGGGGGAGGGCGCATGGCTCGTTCGGCACGTGCGCGGGAGGAGATACGGCGGTTCCTGGACATCGGGGCGGTGCAGGTCGCCGAGCTGGACCTCGACGGTGACGGGGCGGTGCTCAGACCGGGCCCGGGGAGTCCGCCGGTGACGCACGGCGAGGTGTTCGTGCTGGTCCGGTGGGGTGGCCGGCCCGTGGGCACACTGCTCGGCCGGGTGCCGGAGGGGGTGGATCCGAAGGCCGTGCTCGGGAAACGGGCGCGGGCGGAGTTCGCGCCGGCCGTCGTGGCGGAGCCCGGGGAGCCGCCGTTCACGAGTGTCGTCGTCGCCACCCGGGAGCGCGCCGGGCAGCTCGCCCGCGCGCTGGACTCGCTGCTGGCGCAGGACCATCCGCGGTTCGAGATCGTCGTCGTCGACAACGCGCCCGTGACGAGCGAGACGCGGGAGCTGGTCGAGCGGAAGTACGCCGAGCGCGTGCGGTACGTGTGCGAGCCGGTGCCCGGCCTGGCGGTCGCCCACAACACCGGCCTCGCGGCGGTGCGGGGCGAGGTGGTCGCCTTCACCGACGACGACGTGGTCGCCGACCCGCGCTGGCTGACCGAGCTGACCGCGCCCTTCGCCGCCGACGCCGGACTCGGGTGCAGCACCGGGCTGATCCTGCCCGCGCGGCTGACGACCCCGGCCCAGGTGCTGCTGGAGAGCCACGGCGGCTTCGCGAAAGGCTTCACTCCAAGGACGTACGACCCGGCGCACCCGCCGGACGACGAGCCGCTGTTCCCGTTCACGGCGGGGCGGTTCGGCTCGGGCGCCAACATGGCGTTCCGGACGCGGGTGCTGCGCTCCGTCGGCGGTTTCGACCCGGCCACCGGTGCCGGGACGGCCGCCCGGGGCGGCGACGACCTCTACGGCTTCGTCCGCGTCCTGGCCGACGGGCACCGACTGCGCTACACCCCGTACGCCCTCGTGTGGCACCACCACCGGGAGACCTGGCGGGACCTGGAGACGCAGGCCTACGGCTACGGCGCCGGACTCACCGCCTATCTCACGGCGGTGCTCGTGAACCGGCCCGCGCTGCTGCCGGCGTTCCTCGCGCGGCTGCCCCGCGGCCTCGCGCACGCCCGCGCGCTGACCGCCGTGCGCGAGACGGAGGGGGCGGACGGCGGGGGCATGCCGGGCGATCACGACGTGCGGACGCATCCCTGGCCGCGGCGGCTGTCGCGGTTGCAGCGCAGGGGGATGGTGTACGGGCCTGTCGGCTATGTGCGGGCGCGCAGGGCGCTGCGCCGGACTGTTGTTCAGGGGGCGAGATGAAGACATCGGCACGTGAGCGGAGCGAGGGGCAGGGGGACGGCAGAGGCCGGGCGGAACGGGGCGCGCCGGACGGTGAGGGTCCGATATCCCCGGGGCGTTCAGCGGCTCCGGCGAGCCCGGGTGACGTCCGCGCTCCGGCCATCCCCGTCTTCCTCTACCACTCCGTGATGGACGACCCGCCGGACTGGATCGCCGAGTTCACGGTCACGCCGAAGCAGTTCGCCGCGCATCTCGACGCCGTGGTGCGCAGCGGGCGCACGCCCGTCACGATCAGCACGATCGCCGACCATCTGGCCGGGCGGGCGCCGCTGCCGGCCCGGCCGGTGCTGCTCACCTTCGACGACGGCTTCGCCGATCTGCCCGGGCCCACCGCCGAGGCGCTGGCCGAGCGGTCGCTGCCCGCCACCGCCTACCTGACCACCGGCGCCATCGCCCCGGGCGGCCGGAGTCTGCTGCCGCCGGCCCCGATGATGACCCTGGCCCGGGCGGCGGAGCTGGAACGTTACGGCATGGAGATCGGCAGCCACACGGTCACCCACGCCCAGCTCGACACGCTCTCCGCGAAGGACCTCGCGTACGAACTGCGCACCTCGAAGGCCGTGCTGGAGGACGCCCTCGGGCACGAGGTCCGGCACCTCGCCTATCCGCACGGCTACAACAGCCCGCGGGTGCGGGCCATGTCGGCCCGGGCCGGGTACGAGACGGCGACCGCCGTGCGCCACGCGCTCAGCTCGGACCGCGACGAGCGGTACCGCATCGCCCGGCTCATCGTCCGGCGCGGCCACACCGTCGCCGACGTCGAGAGCTGGCTGGCGGGCGCGGGCGCCCGGGTCGCGCCGTACCGGGACGGGCCGAAGACGATCGCGTGGCGGTGGTACCGGCGGGCCCGCGCGGTCGCGCGCGGGCCCGAGTTCGCGGGCTGACCCGGCTATTTGAGGGGCTGGTTGAGGTACGGGTCGGAGACCGCCTTGCGCAGGCTGTCCCAGGCCGCGTCGTTCGCCAGTGCGAGGTTGCAGTGCGGTCCGGGGTCGCGGTAGTTCCACTGGAGGGCGGCCTTGACGCCCTCCAGGCCCTTCAGCACCCCGGGCACCTGCGCGTACCACTCGGCCTGCCGCTGCGGGCGGGCCGAGTCCGCGGCCGTGCCGAACTCGGAGAGCATCAGCGGCTTGTCGTCGGAGATGTTCTTCCGGATCCAGTCGTGCGTGGCGTCCTGCGTCTGCGCGAAGGTGAGCCAGCCGGTGTTGTGGCAGCGGTAGTAGTTGTACTGGTTGTAGCCGATCCAGTCGACGTACCGGTCGCCGGGATACATCTTCTTGATCACGTCGGCGTGGTCGAGGTAGCCCGTGGTGATCCACGTCCACACCACGTTGTCGACGCCCAGCTCGCGGAACCGGTCGTGGATGTGCCGGTACGCCTCGACGAACTCGGCGGGCGTGCCGTTGGCCGGGGTGCGGGTGTCCATCTCCAGGTCGAAGGAGAGGAACACCTTCCTGCCGTAGTCCTTGATGCGCCGGGCCTGGACGTCGATGACCTTCTCGTCCAGCTCGCCGGCCGCGATCTGCTTCCAGGTCGGCTGCTGCTTCTTCGTGCCGCCCCACCACTTGCTCTCCCAGGACAGCAGCAGCAGGTGGTCCCGGCCGACGCGCTGCTCCTCCGGGGTGAGCAGCTGGCCCTCCCTGCGGGTGCCCTCGGCCAGGGACATGTCGTGGTACGTGTACACGATGTCGAGTGCGCGGCCCACGCGCTTCTCGTAGGCGCGCACCTTCTCGGGCAGGTCGTCCCGTTCGTGCGGCACGAACGCGCCGAACCAGGCGCCGCAGGGCGGTTCCAGCAGGGCCGTGGGGCGGCAGTCGGCGTCGGCCCCGGCGGCTCCCGGTTCGGGTCCGGAGGCGTTCCGGAGGGCGAGTACGGCGACCAGGACAGCGCTGACGACCGTGGCGGACGTGATCAGCAGGCGGCGCCTGCTCGATGCGAAGGGGCCGGCGGCCTGTTGTGCGGCGGGTGGCTTCCTGCGGTGCTGTCCGGTCGTGATCGGGTCGCGGCGAAAGGGACGGTGGGGACGGTTGAACCTCACTGAGCAGAACCCTTCGGTGTCCTCGGCGTCGTCCTGGGCGGCGGGGAGGCGCGCAGCGGCGGACAGAACGCGGCGAGCGTGGTCAGCAGCGTCAGCGTCAGCAGCACCCGCTGTGCGCTGAAGGTGTGCGTGGCGATCAGCACGGTCGCGACGAGCATCACGGCGCCGATGCTGAGGAACAGCACCAGCATCAGCCGCTCCAGCAGGTCGGAGTGGCGGGCGAAGTCCGGGTCCCGGCGCTCGACGGGCCCCTCGGCGGGCCGTGCTCCCAGCGCGGGGGCGCAGACTCTCACCATGGCGGCGCCCGGGCCCGCCGCCAGGAAGAGCACGACCGCGGCGCCCCGCAGGGGCGATCCGCCGGGCAGGGCGAGCGCGGCGAGCGCCAGCCAGCCGCCGAACGGCGGCAGCATCCGGACCACGAGTTCCTGCGGTGTCATCGCTCCGCTCCCCCCGCCTGCTTCAGTTCGTAGAGCCATCCGGCGCTGTTCTCCGCCACGAGCCGGAACCGCGGCGAGGCGTCGACGGACGTGCGGATGCGGTCCAGCTGCGCCCGGGTGAGCTGTCCGTTCATCTCGGAGTTGGCCAACTGCCCCTGGGTGAGCAGGAAGTAGGCCCGGGCCGGCCGCTCGACGCCGGCCATGTCACTGGCGAGGGTGGCGGCCGGGTCCCGGACGATCCGGTCGACGTGGCTGCGGGCGTCGTCCAGGAACCAGTAGTGGTCGATGCTCCAGTAGGAGGCGTACGCGTGCGGGTAGTTGCGGTTGGCCGCCACCACGAGCGACCCCTCGGGCGCCTGGTCGAAGAGCTGCCGTACGAGGGCCACCTCCTGCGGCGGGAAGTAGTTGATCCGGTCCTTGCCCGAGTAGCTCGGCACGAACGCCAGCGTCCCGAGGAGCAGGGCCGCCGGCGGCACCCAGGCGCCCGGCCGCCACCAGCGGCCCTTCACGGGCGCCGCCTGCCGGCCGCCGGCCTGCTGCGCGGCGGCGTCGGCGGCCAGGGTGCGGACCTTGGGCAGGATCGCGGCGGCGGCGAAGAAGGCGGCGCCGGGCAGCATGAACAGCAGCACCCGGAAGATCATCTCGCTGCCGTAGCTGCTCGCCGCGAACATCGGCAGCGGGGCCGCGGCGACCAGCAGCAGGGGCCGGGCCCGATGGCGCAGCACCCGCTGGCGCAGGACGCCGACGGCCGCGAGCAGCAGGACGGAACCGGACAGCAGCCGGGCCGCCCAGGAGGTCGCGATCGCCCCGGTGCCGGTCGGGGTGGCGCCGTAGCCGGTCTCGACGTTGGCGCCGACGTCGCCGACGGAGCGGATCATGTCGGGCATCGCCGCGGACAGGAAGGGCAGCGCGGCCGTGAGGCACCAGGCCAGGAAGATCACGACCGTGGTGACCACCGGGACCCAGTCGCGGTAGCGGCGGCTCAGGCCCAGGGCGAGCAGGCAGACGACGAGCATGCCCGGGGTGAGCTGGTGGGAGATGACGATCGCCGTGATCATGACGGTGATCACCACCGTCCACACGGCCTGCCGGGGCCGCCCGCGCCGCACGGCGGACCGGCCGAAGCGGCGCAGCACCACGGCCAGCACGCCCACGTGCAGCGCGTACGCCACGGACTGGGGCGAGAAGTAGTCCTGTCCTACCCAGTTGGCCACGTAGAAGAGCCAGACCGCCGTCCAGATCAGCCGCCGGTCCTCGGTGAAGGTGCGGTAGATCAGCAGCAGCGGGAGCAGCAGCATCAGGCTGGAGACCAGGGGCCACCAGGCCATGAACATCGCCGCCGACTCCACGCCCAGCAGCCGCACGAGGGCGGCCTGGGCGGCGAAGAAGCCGGGCCACTGGTCGTACACAGCCATGTCCCCGACCTGGTCGGCCGTCTGCAGGCCGCCGGCCGTCAGCAGGTGGTCGATGACCGCCTCGTGCTTCCACGCCCAGGCGTACAGCGGCGTCGGATAGAGGACGGCCTGCGTGGCCCGCTCCATCACCAGCAGCCCGAGGACGTACGCCGCCGCCCAGGCACCCGGCCGGCGCGGATCGCGGACCGTGCGCCAGAAGCCGGCGGTGAGGACCACGAGGCCGGCCCAGAAGGCGGGGTGCAGCGCGGTGACCAGCCCGTAGTCGTCGAGCCGCGAGACGTCGGTGTGCCGCACGGCGTACACCCACAGCGCCATCGCGACGAGCAGCGGCACCCCGGGCCAGGTGAGAGCGCGGCGCCCGGACCAGGCGGGGGGCAGGTCGGACAGATCCGTCACGGGCTCATGGGCGGGGCTCGACGACTCCGAGGAGGAGGGGCTGGAGGACTGGCTGGAGGTCTCGGGGTCGCTGCCGGGCATGTCCGCGCCGTCCTGTGCGGGTGTGGGCTCTGGCGTGGATCTCTCCCGTGGAGTTACTGGCGGACGCACGGCGGTTCCCCCCTGGCGGTTCGGCTCTGTTCGGCTCTGGGTCGGGTCAGTCGCTGGATGGGGCGTTCGGCCGTCTGCGGAGCGATGGCCCCCAGGCCCTCGCGGCACGGCGGCAGAGCGGCAGGAGCAGGACGAGGACGGCGAGGACGACGAGCAGGGGCGGCGCGACCGGTGCGAGCGCCTCGCGCCACACCCAGCCGCCGACCGCGACGAGATACAGGACCCCCCAGCGCCCCGCCCACGACAGCCGCCGGCCCGCGCTCGCGAGCAGCGGCCACAGCGGCACGAGGCACAGCAGCAGGCAGACCGGCGGTGCCCAGCGCAGCAGCGGCTCGGGGCCGTCGAGCCCCACCGCGTCCGCGAGGAAGCCGGCCGTCTTCTCGTACAACGCCCCGTCCACCGGCCGCGGTTCCCGGCCGAGGGCGACCGGTGCGGCGTACAGGGCGACCAGCGCGGCGTACAGCGCCGTGCCCGGCAGCCAGGGGTCGCGCCGGGTGCACAGGGTGACCGAGGCGACGAACACCACGAGCAGCAGGCCGCCCGCCGTGAGCGACGGTAACGGCAGCCCCTCCAGCAGCCGACGCCCCGTCAACGGCGCCTCGGAGGAGCCGTCGAGCCAGGGCAGGTCGCGCAGCGGCGCCCAGAAGAAGACGGCGGCGACCCCGAGCAGGCTCCACAGGGCGCCTCTCAGCCGCCGCTCCCGCGTCGGGTCGTCGCCCCCGGCCGGTTCCCCGCCACGGAGGGTGGCCTGCGGCGCCCTTGGACTGTCGCGGTCCTCGGCCGTGTCCGCCGGTGTCCCCGCGGCGACCGCATCCTCGGGGCCGGTTCCCTTCTCCCCCGCTTCCGGCTGGTGCGGCCGGACGATCAGCGCGAGGGTGTCCGCCTGCAGCGCCTCCCGCTCGTAGCCGGGGCGGCCGATGAACAGCGTGACCGTGTCCTCGTCGCCGTCCTTGGGCTGGTAGGCGGCCCGGCGGGCCCAGGCGGTGCCGTACCCGGCCGTGGCGTTCAGCCGCGCCCAGCGGGTGCCGTAGGAGGGGTCGGCGGGCGTACGGGCGGCGGGCGGGCTGTCGTTGTGGCGCAGTGCCGCGCGCAGCCCGGCCGAGGAGACGACGGCGATCAGCGTCATGCTCAGCAGCACCGCCCAGCCCGCCCCGGCGATCCCGGCCGGCGTGAACAGCACGGCCGCGCTGCCCAGCACCAGGGCGCACATGGCCCCTTGGAGCGCTGCCAGCACACCGGTGCGCCCCTGCACGCGCAGTACGCCGATGTACAGCTCCACCACCACCCGCGGCAGCGCGCCGAGGGCGAGCAGCCGCAGCACGGTCGAGCCGTGCTCGGCGTAGTCCGGGCTGAACGGCGTGAGGATGTACGGGGCGAAGAGGACCAGCACCAGCACGACCGGCACCAGCAGCAGCGTCATGCGGCGCAGCGCTCCCCGGACGCCGTCGGCGAGCTGGCGCGGGTCGTGCGAGGCGTGCGCGGTGAGCGACGAGGCCATGTTGATGGCCATGAACTCCATCGTGCCGCCGACGGTGTACGCCACGTAGAAGTAGCCGTTCTCCGCGGCGCTGAAGCGGACCGCGACCATCACCGGCAGCAGGTTGATCATGGCCAGGCTGAACAGGGCGCCCAGCGAGTCCCCGGCCAGGAAGCGGCCCATGTCCCGGACTTTCGGGGGGTCCTTGTCGCGGTCGGCCGCCGCCTGGCGCGGGATGAGCCGGCGGAAGATCAGCCAGCCGAGCGGCAGTGTGGAGAAGGCGATCGCCACCGCCCAGGACACGAAGATGCCGAGGACGGGCAGCGTCCCGGCGAAGACGGCCAGCAGGGCCAGCTTCCCGACCGAGAACACCGCGTTCCCCGCCGGGACCCACTCGGCCTTGCGCAGGCCGGTGAGCACCCCGTCCTGGAGGGTGAGCAACGCCCAGGCCACGCACGCCGCGACGAACACCGCCCCCGCCATGGGCGTGCCCAGCGGCGCGTACGACGCGCCCCACGCGTCGAGCGTGAGCAGGAAGACGGCCGCGGCGAGCGCCACGACCAGCGAACTGGCCGCGTACGTGCCCCACACCAGACGCCCGGTCTCCCGTCCCGCGCGCGGGACGAAGCGGACGACGGCGCCGATCATCGTCGTCGCCGTGATGCTGGCGAGCAGCCGCATCGCGGCGATCGCGGCGGAGCCCTGGCCGACGGCCTCCTCGGAGTAGTAGCGGGCGGCCACCAGCCAGAACCCCAGGCCCAGGACGGCGGAGACGCCGGTGCTGAGCATGAGGAAGTAGGCGTTCTTGAACAGCGAGTCGTGGCCGTGCTCGCCGTCGGCAGGTTTCGGTCCGCCGCCGCTTTCGGCGCGCGCGGCGGCGGGCTCGTGCACCTGGATCTCAGCCACGGGACTAACCCAGCCCTCCCGGTGTCGGCCTGCTCCGGGACAGCTCTCCCGGTGCTTCGACCGGTCGTGCCCCCGACCGCTCCAGCACGTCGACGACCGTCCGCGCCCGCAGCGGGTCCACGGGCAGCGCGTGCCGTGCGAACCAGCGGGCCGCTTCCGGGGCGGGTGAGGGGTCGGTGAACTCCGCGCCCGCGTAGTCGTCCAGGGGCGGGTCGTAGAGGTAGCCGACGACCACGCCCCGCCGCGCCAGGGCCGCCATGGCCGCGTCCCGGTCCGCCACGAACAGCGGGACGCGGAACAGCGGCTGCGTCCCGTACGCCGCACGGGGCTTGGCCCACGGCGTGGACAGCAGCAGCTCCGTGCCCGCCCGGCAGGCGTCGAGCACGCCGTCCAGCCCGTCGAGCTTGTGTCCGATGCGCCGCAGCCGCAGCCGGCCGGACTCCAGGCGGTAGTCGTGCATGTCGACGCGCACCCACGGGTGGTGGGCTTCGAGCCCCGGCGCCCGGCGGGCGGCCCGCGCGAGTTCGTCCGGGCGCAGCGGCATCCGGATCTCCTCGCGGTCCGCCAGCCCCAGCAGCCGGACCGCCGCCCAGGCGGCGCGCCGCAGCCGCAACCCGCGCACCGCCGCCTCCGCGTACGGCCGGACCGCGAAGGCCAGTTCGGAACTCAGCCGGCTCGGGGTGAGCAACCCCGCACAGGTCTTCTCCACCGCGCCCCGCAGCCCCGGATCGGCGAGGGACAGCATGCCCCCGGCCTTGGCGCCCACATGCTTGGACAGGCTGAACACGGAGGCCTCACCCCACGCCCCGACCGGCCGGTCCCCCACCCGGCTGCCGATCGCGTGCGCCGCGTCCTCGAACAGCGGGATCCCCAGCGCGTCGCACTTCTGCCGCAGGCGCGGCGCCGGATCCGGGTTCCCGTACAGGTTCGTCGTGAGCACGGCCGAAACCGAGCCCCAGACCTCCTGGGGCACGGCATCGACGTCGATCGACGCGTCGAGCGGGTTCAACGGCGCCTGCACCGGGCGCAGTCCGGCCGCGAGCACGACGAAGAAGATCACGTCGTCGTTGACCGGCGACATCAGTACCCGGCCGCCGGGCGGGCACCAGTGGCGCAACGCCACGTACAGCCCGAGACGGCACGACGGTACGTACACACATTCCCGGCCGAGCCGGACGCGCATGGCCTCTTCCAGCCGCTTCGGCTGTAGACCACGCCGCACCGAACCCGGACCGGCCTCCCCAATGGCCATCCGCCCCCCTGGTGTGCCGTCGGAACGCCCCCTCCCCGAGGCCTTCCGGCACCCGCCCAGAGTCGCCCCGTTCGCACCGCTCCGTCAAGATTGCGTCGCGTCCTGTGGATAACTTCCGGCACGTACGCATGTGCGGTCCCGCCCGCCGCGCCGGACGGGGTCGTACGGGCCCGTCCGATCGCACCCCGGCCCACCTGCCCCGTTCGCCCGTCCGAGCCTCCTCGGACCCTGCCCTCGACCCCCGTGGCACCCGTAACGTGTGGCACGACCACGAACACGTGGCGACGACATGGCACACCCGAAAGCGAGGCAGCACCCGATGCCCCCCTTCGATGTCCCCGAGGGCGATCCCTTCGGTCCGCACAACCTGCCGTACGGCGTGTTCTCCCTGCCCGGCTCCTCCCACCGGACCGTGGGGGTCCGGCTCGGCGACCACGTCCTGGACGCGGGCGCGGCGGCCCACGCCCTCGGCTCCCCCTACGCCTCCCTGCTGGCCCGCCCGTCCCTCAACCCGCTGCTGGCCGCGGGCCGCACGGCCTGGTCGGACGTGCGCCGGGCGCTGACGGCCTGGGTGACCGTGCCGTCCCACCGCGAGACCGTCGAGCCGCTGTTCCACCCCCTGTCGGCCGTGACCCTGCACCTGCCGTTCGAGGTCGCGGACTACGTCGACTTCTACGCCTCCGAGAACCACGCGCGGAACGTGGGGCAGATCTTCCGGCCCGACGCCGAGGACTCCCTCACCCCCAACTGGAAGCACCTGCCGATCGGCTACCACGGCCGCTCCGGCACGGTCGTCGTCTCGGGCACGGACGTCGTACGCCCCTCGGGCCAGCGCAAGGCGCCCGGCGACGCCGCTCCCGTCTTCGGCCCGTCCGTGCGCCTGGACATCGAGGCGGAGGTCGGCTTCGTCGTCGGCGTGCCGTCCCGGATGGGCGAGCCGGTGGCCCTCGCCGACTTCCGCGAGCACGTCTTCGGGCTGTGCCTGCTGAACGACTGGTCCGCCCGGGACATCCAGGCCTGGGAGTACGTCCCCCTCGGGCCGTTCCTCGGCAAGTCCTTCGCCACGTCGGTGTCGGCGTGGATCACCCCGCTGGACGCCCTGGAGGAGTCCCGGGTGGCCCCGCCGGCCCGGACGCACGGGCTGCTGCCCTACCTCGACGACGGCGACGAGGAACCCGGCGGCTACGACCTGCGGATCAGCGTCGCCGTCAACGGCCATGTCGTCTCCGAGCCGCCCTTCGCCACCATGTACTGGACGGCCGCCCAGCAACTGGCCCACATGACCGTGAACGGCGCTTCCCTGCGCACCGGCGACCTGTACGGCTCCGGCACGGTGAGCGGCCCGGCGGACCGGGAACGCGGCTCCCTGCTGGAACTGACCTGGAACGGCCGCGACCCGCTCGAACTCCCCGAGGGCAAGCGGACGTTCCTGGAGGACGGCGACGTGGTGACGCTCTCGGCCTGGGCGCCCGGCCCCGACGGGGTCCGCGTGGGACTGGGCGAGGTGACGGGGCGGGTGGTCGCGGGCTGACCCCCGCGGACGGTCCGGGCGGCCCGGGCCGGTCAGCGATCGCCCCTCCCGGCCCTTCCGTTGACGTCCGATCCCTGACGCACACCGCCCGGGCCCGTCATACTGGGCGACGGGCGGTGTGCCCGCACGCGCGTGGTGCACGGCATGTCGGCCGCGTTCGTCGCGGTCACGGGTGCGCACAGCAGCCGGATCTCCGGTGAACACGGCGACCACGTCACCGGTGCGCACGCAGCCGCAGCACTCGCGCACGGCGACCGCCCTCCCCCGCACGACCCGTAGCCGCCCCTCTTCCGACCAGGAACCGGAGCCCGTGGCAATGACCGTCTGCCTGCTCCTGCTGAGCGTTGTCGCCGTGACGGCCGCCGTACCCGTGCCCCGTGCGCTGACCCGGGCCAGCTGGCCCGAGCGGGAACCGGTCGTCGCGCTGTGGGTGTGGCAGTGCCTGGTCGCCACGGTCCTGCTGTGCTGCGTGACGGCGCTCTCCCTGGGCGCCGCCGCCGTCTTCGGCACCGTCCGCGCCCAGCTCTTCGCCCCGGCTCCGCCCGCGGTCACCGCCGCGTACGACCTGTCCACCGCCCCGCCGTGGGCCGCCGCCCTCACCCTGCTGCTGGCCCTCGGTGCCGCCTGGACGACCGCGATGCTCGCGCGGGAACTCGTCGAGGCGCGCAGGCGCCGCGCCCAGGCCCGCGCCCACCTGCGCGAACGCGCCCCCGACCTGCCGGCCGGCCTGCCCGCCGCCAAGGGACCCCTGCTCGTCCTGGAGGACGAGTATCCCGACGCCTGGTGGATGCCCGGCAGCCCGCCCCAGCTGATCGTCACCACGGGTGCCCTGCACCGCCTCACCGGCCACCAGCTGGACGCCGTCCTCACCCACGAGCGCGGCCACGCCCGCGCCCGCCACGACTGGCTGCTGCACCTGTCCACCGCCCTGGCCACCGGATTCCCCCGCATCCCGCTGTTCGCCCACTTCTGCGACCAGACCCACCGCCTGGTCGAACTCGCCGCCGACGACACGGCCTCCCGCCGCTGCGGCCACCTGACCACGGCCCTGGCCCTGATCGAGCTGAACCAGCACCGCGGCGTCCTGTCCTGCGCCTCCAGCCACCGCCTGCTGGGCGAGCGGGTCGACCGGCTCCTGGAACCACCGCCCCGGCTGGGCCGCCGGCACCGGGCCCTGACGACCACGACGGCCGCGCTCGTGCCGCTGCTGCCCCTGCTGATCGCGTTCGCGCCGGGGCTGACGGCGTTGTCGTAGCCGCTCCGGGCCGGCGGCCGGTGGCGGATCTGCCGGCCCGCCCCGCGAACACCCAGGTCAAGCGTGGAGCCGGTCGCCCTCCCGGTGGCGCAATGTTCCCGCAACACCACTATTCCTATCGGATAGGTAGGGTTCGAGCCATGCCGACCGACCGCATCCGAGACCACGCCGGACAGGGCGCCGCGACCACCGTCGCCGCCCACCGCGCGCGGCGACGGCTGCGCGCCGACCGGGCCCGGCAACTGGCCGACCTGCTCCGCCGGCAGTTGCTCACCGGCGACTTCGGCGACGGCGTCCTGCCCCACGAGTCGACACTCGCGGCAGACTACGGCGCCAGCCGCAACACGGTCCGCGAGGCTCTCGACCTGCTGCGGGCCGAGGGGCTGGTGGAACGCCAGCCGGGCGTCGGCACCGTGGTCGTGGCCCGCAAGTACCCCCACGGCCTCGACCGCCTGATGGGCCTCGCGGAAACCCTGCGCGAACACGGCCACGTCACCAACGAGGTCCGCACCATGGGCCCCGCCCCGGCGCCCGCGCCCGTCGCCGCACGCCTCGGCCTGGCGCCCGGCACCGATGTCCTCTACATCGAACGCCTGCGCCGCCTCAACGGCCTGCCCCTGTCCCTCGACCTCACCTACATCCCCCTGGACATCGGCACCGGCCTGCTCGGCGCCGACCTCGAGAACACCGACGTCTTCCGCCTCCTGGAAGCCGTCACCGGCCGACGCCTCGGCCATGCCGAGATCACCCTGGAAGCGGTCAGCGCGGACACCCACTCGGCCGCCGTGCTGGAGGCCCCGCGCGGCGCCGCCGTCCTCATGCTGGAACGCCTCACCCACCTCGCGGACGGCCGACCGGTCGACCTGGAGTTCATACGGTTCCGTGGCGACCGCATCACCATGAGCGGCCTGCTGCACCGGTCCGTCTGACCCACCCGCTCGCGCACACTCCTGGAGACAGCCATGCCCTTGGCGCCCCAGCGGGCCGACGTGCCCGTGACCATCGACGAGTCGAAGTGCATCGACGGCTGCACGCTCTGTGTGGACATGTGCCCGCTGGACTCCCTCGCCATCGACGAGCGCAACGGCAAGGCCTACATGCACGTCGACGAGTGCTGGTACTGCGGCCCGTGCGCGGCGCGCTGCCCCACCGGAGCCGTCACCGTCAACATGCCCTATCTGCTCCGGTGAGAGGCCCGAACCGTCATGCCCCGAAGCGTCATGTTCCGAACCTCCATGAAACGCACCGCGGTCGCCGCCTCCGCCGTCGTCCTCCTGCTCCCGCTCAGCGCCTGCGGCGGTGACGCCGAGGCCGGCGGCGGCTCCACCGTCACCGTCACCGTCACCGTCGGTTACCAGTCCCGGACGATCAACACCGTCACCGCGGGCACCCTGCTCCGCTCCCTCGGCTCCTTCGAGAAACAGCTCAACGCCCTGAATGACGGCGTCCGCTACAAGGTCAGCTGGCAGGACTACGCCACCGGCGCCCCCATCACCGCCCAGATGACCGCCGGGAAGATCGACATCGGTTCGATGGGCGACTTCCCGCTGCTCATCAACGCGGCCCGGGGCAAGCAGCTCAACCGCCCCACCCGGCTGGTGTCGGTCACCGGCTACAACCTGCGCGGCGGCCTCAACACCATCGTCACCGCGCCCGGTTCCCGGCTGGCCTCCCTGAAGGACCTGAAGGGCAAGAAGGTCTCCACCAGCGTCGGCTCGGCCGCCGACGGCACCCTCGTGCGGGCCCTGCAGCGCGCCGGCATCGACCCCCAGCGGGGCGTCGAGAAGCTCAACCAGCAGCCCGCCGTCGGTGCCTCGGCCCTCGCCGCCGGCAGCACGGACGCGCTGTCGCAGTTCGTCGCGTGGCCGGGCCTGCTCGCCTACCAGGGCAAGGCGAAGGCGCTCTACGACGGCGCCCGGCTGAACCTGCCGACCTTCCACGGCGTCACCGCCCGGGAGGACTTCGCCGAGCGGCGCCCGGCCGCGCTGGAGGCGTTCCTGAAGGCGCAGGCGGAGGCGACCGACTACCTGAACGAGCACCCGGTGGACGCCGCCGAGAAGGTCGCGAAGGCGACCGGCCTGCCCGCCGAGGTCGTCTACCTCTACAACGGCGCTCACGGCATCGCCACCTTCGACCCGGCGATCAAGCCCCGGCTCGTGGCCGCCCTGAAGCAGGACGTGTCGATCCTCAAGTCGGCCGAGCTGACCGGCGACGTGGACGTCGACTCCTTCGTCGACGACCGGTACGTGAAGAAGGCCCTGGGGCCGTCGGCGTACACCGACCGTCTGGCCGCGCAGCCCGCACCGGCCGCGAGCGAGGCCTGGCCCAAGGGCGCCTCGAAGACCGTCACCTTCACCTCCCCTTCCGCACTGCTGCGTTACGTGGCCGGGCACCGCGGCTCCCTGCGCGCCGCCTACGTCCCCGACACCACCACCGGCACCCTCTGGTTCGCCGACAAGGCCGTGTGGGTGGCCGACGGCGGCAAGCTGCTGCCCTTCGTCGCCCCCGACACCGCGCGGGCGTACCTCGCCGGGCACTCCGGGGCGCGGATCGTCTCCTACGCCGACGCCCTGGAGCGGGCCTCATGAGGCGGTATGCGCTCCGCCTGCTTTCGCCGGCCGCCGCCCTCGGCCTGTGGCAGGCGCTGACCAGCCTGAACGTCGACCTGTGGCTGCGGTTCTCGCAGTTCCCGACGGTCATCGACGTGGCCCGCGCCTTCGCCGCCCGGCTGTCCGGGCCGGACTACTGGACGGACCTCACCGACTCCCTCACCCGGATCCTCACCGGCTTCCTGCTGGCCGCCGTCCTCGGGGTGGCCACGGGCGTGCTCGTGGCGCGCTCGCGTCTCGCCGAGGACCTGCTCGGCCCGGTGCTGGAGGTGATCCGCCCGGTCCCGGCGATCGCCCTGGTCCCCGTCGCGATCCTGTTGTTCCCCTCCAACGAGCAGGGCATCGTCTTCATCACCTGCACCGCCGCCTTCTTCCCGGTCCTGGTCTCCACCCGGCACGCCGTGCGCGCGCTGACGCCCGTGTGGGAGGAGGCGGTGCTCACCATGGGCGGCGGACGGTGGCGGATCCTCGGCTCGGTCGTCCTGCCGGGTGCGCTGCCCGGCGTCTTCGGCGGCCTGTCCGTCGGCATCGGCGTCTCGTGGATCTGTGTGATCTCGGCCGAGATGATCTCCGGCCAGTACGGCGTCGGCTACCGGACCTGGCAGGACTACACCGTCGTCGACTACCCGGGCGTCTTCGTCGGCATGGCCACCATCGGCGTGCTGGGCTGGCTCACGTCCACGGCCGTGGAGCTGCTGGGCCGCCGCCTCACCCGCTGGCTGCCCCGCACCGCCTACGAACCCGCCGCCCGCACGCCCCGGCCCGCACGGCCCGCCGGAGCCGGACGGCCCGCTCCCGCCGCACCCGCCGCCCGACCCGATGGGGCCCGATCCCAGGAGGCACGCGATGAGCACCTCGTCTGAGACCGTCCCGGGCATTTCGCCGGAGCCGGAGACCGTCCCGGGCACGTCGCCCGAGACGAAGACCCTCGCCGCCGGGACGGCAGGGCGCGGCACCCGGCTCGCCCTCGCCGGCGCCCGCCTCGGCCGCCCCGGCACAACCGCCTTGGACGGCGTCGACCTCGATGTCGCGCCCGGCGAGATCCTCACCGTCGTCGGCCCGTCCGGCTGCGGCAAGTCGACCCTGCTGCGCACCCTCTCGGGCCTGCTGGCGCCGCTGGCCGGAGAGATCACCCAGGACGGCCACCCGCTGTCCGGCCCCGCCGCCGACCGCGCCCTGATCTTCCAGGAAGACGCCCTGCTCCCCTGGCGCACCCTGCGCGCCAACGTCGAACTGCCGCTCGCCATCCGGGGCGTCCCCCGCGCCGAACGCCGGGCCCAGGCAACGGCCTGGCTGGAGCGCGTCGGACTCGGCGCGCAGGCGGGGCAGTTGCCGCACCGGGTCTCCGGCGGGCAGCGCCAGCGCGTCCAGCTGGCCCGCGCCCTGGCCGCACGCCCGCGCGCCGTCCTGATGGACGAGCCGTTCGGAGCGCTCGACGCGCAGACCCGCGCCGGCATGCAGGACCTCCTGGTGGAGGTGCTCCGGGGCACGGGCGCCACCGTCGTCTTCGTCACCCACGACGTGGACGAGGCGCTGTTCCTCGGCGACCGCGTGGCCCTGCTCGCCGCGGGCGGTGTCGCCGCCGTCCGGGACGTGCCCCGCCCCCGCGACCGGGGCGCGCACGACGACCCCGCGCGCCTGGCCCTGCGGCGCGACGTCCTCACCTCGCTCGGTACCTGAAAGGCACCCCGGTGACCACCTCCGTGAACACCCCTGCGGACTTCCCCCTCGCCGTCCCGGACCTCGCCGACGCCGAGGAACTGACCTGCGACGTCCTGGTCATCGGCGGCGGCACCGCCGGCACCATGGCGGCCCTGACCGCCGCCGAGCACGGTGCGCACGTGCTGCTGCTGGAGAAGGCCCACGTCCGTCACTCCGGTGCGCTCGCCATGGGCATGGACGGCGTCAACAACGCGGTCATCCCGGGCCGCGCCGAACCGGACGACTACGTCGCCGAGATCACCCGGGCCAACGACGGCATCGTCGACCAGTCCACCGTCCGCCAGACCGCCACCCGCGGCTTCGCGATGGTGCAGCGGCTGGAGTCCTACGGCGTGAAGTTCGAGAAGGACGAACACGGCGACTACGCGGTCCGCCAGGTGCACCGCTCCGGCTCCTACGTCCTGCCCATGCCGGAGGGCAAGGACGTCAAGAAGGTCCTCTACCGGCAGCTGCGGCGGCGGGAGATGCGGGAGCGGATCCGCATCGAGAACCGGGTGATGCCGGTGCGCGTCCTCACGGCGCGGGGGCGGGCTGTCGGGGCGGCCGGCTTCAACACCCGCACCGGGCGGTTCGTCCAGGTCCGCGCGGGCGCGGTCGTCCTCGCCACCGGCGCCTGCGGCCGCCTCGGCCTGCCCGCCTCCGGCTACCTCTACGGCACCTACGAGAACCCCACCAACGCCGGTGACGGCTACGCCATGGCCTACCACGCCGGCGCCGAGCTCACCGGCATCGAGTGCTTCCAGATCAACCCGCTGATCAAGGACTACAACGGCCCGGCCTGCGCCTACGTCGCCAACCCCTTCGGCGGCTACCAGGTCAACCGGCACGGCGAGCGCTTCGTCGACTCCGACTACTGGTCGGGCCAGATGATGGCCGAGTTCGCGGCGGAGGTGGCGTCCGACCGGGGCCCCGTCTACCTCAAGCTGAGCCACCTCCCGGAGGAGTCCGTCTCGGCGCTGGAGACGATCCTGCACTCCACCGAACGCCCCACCCGCGGCACCTTCCACTCCGGCCGCGGCCACGACTACCGCACCCACGACGTCGAGATGCACATCTCCGAGATCGGCCTGTGCGGCGGCCACTCCGCCTCCGGCGTCCGCGTGGACGACCACGCGCGCACCACCGTCCCCCGCCTGTACGCGGCCGGCGACCTGGCCTGCGTGCCGCACAACTACATGATCGGCGCGTTCGTCTTCGGCGACCTGGCGGGCGCGGACGCGTCGCAGTACACCGCCCACGAGGGAGCGCTGCCGGCCGACCAGCTGCGCGAGGCGCACGAGTTGATCTACCGCCCGCTGCGCAACCCCGACGGCCCGCCGCAGCCCCAGGTCGAGTACAAGCTGCGCCGTTTCGTGAACGACTACGTCGCCCCGCCCAAGTCCGGAGCCCGGCTGTCGCTGGCCCTGGAGGCGTTCGAGCGGATGCGGGACGACATCGCCGCGATGGGCGCCCGCACCCCGCACGAACTGATGCGCTGCGCCGAGGTCACCTTCATCCGCGACTGCGCGGAGATGGCCGCGCGCTCCTCCCTGGCCCGCACGGAGTCCCGCTGGGGCCTCTACCACGACCGGCTCGACCACCCCCGGCGTGACGACGCGTCCTGGTTCCACCACCTCGATCTGCACAAGTCCCCCTCTGGTGCGATGGAGTTCACGGCTCGTCCCGTGGCTCCGTATCTCGTTCCGGTCGACGGTTTCGACCCGGTCGGCGGCGCGTCCCGGCACATCGGCGAGGTGCACGCCGAGGACGTCGCGACGGCGGGATCGCGTGATGTGGCGCCGGTCGCGGCCCGGGCCGGAGCCGCGGAGCCGGAGCGGATCGCGACGCCGCACACCTCACCCACCGCTCCGCCGAGCGCTCCGGGCGCTCCGGGCGAGGAGTCCTCCGCCCGCCTCCTCGAACTCGTCGCCCTCGCCGACGAGGAACCCGAGCTGGACGCCCTCCAGCCGTACCTGACCGACCCCGTGCCCGCCGTCCGGCGCGAGGCGGTCGCCGTGCTCACCGAGACCCTGCCGTCGGGGACGGGCCCCGCCCTCGCCGCCGCCCTGCGGGACACCGCCGCCGAGGTCCGTGCCGCCGCGGCGGCGTCCCTGCGCGAGCTCGTCGAGACGCTGCCGCCCGAGCCCGGCCTGCGCGACGGCCTCGCCGCCGCCCTGGACGAGCCCGACCCGGTGGTCCGCGCCGCCGCGCTGGACGTCCTGCGCGCCCTGCGCCTCGGGGACACCGGCCTGTTCTCGGACTCCCTGACCGACTCCGACATCGCCGTCCGCATCGAGGCCGTGCGCGCCCTGGTGTCGGTCGACGCCGCCGAGGCACTGGCGGGCGCGGCGGCCACCGACCCGTCCCGCGAGGTCCGGGTGGCGATGGCCAAAGGGCTGGCCACCGTGGGGGCGGAACGACTGGGTGCCGGACCGCTCCCGAGCCGGGACGACGCCTTCGAGGCCGATCCGATCGCGCACGCCCTCACGGGGCTGCTCGACGACCCCGACGCCCTGGTGCGTGCGGCGGCGTACGGAGCACTGGGCACGACCGGATGCCCGGCACCCCTCGCCGCACGCGCCGTCGCCGCCCTTGCGGAACCGGCCTGGCAGGTGCGGGCCGGTGCCGCGACGGCCCTGTCCGTCGCCGACCCCGACGTGGCCGTCCCCGCGCTCGCGAAGGCCCTTGCGGACGCCAACGCCGACGTCCGCAAGGCCGCCGTCCTGGCCCTGTCCCGTCACCGGTCGGCGACGGAGGCACGAGCGGCTCTGGCCACGGCGACGACGGACTCCGACGCGGACGTCAGGGCGTATGCGTCACGAGCGCTGTGACCGATCAGGCCTTCCCCGTCCGTGGTCGGGGCGCTGTGTCCCGGCCGGAGCCAGGAGCCAAGCGATCCGGCCGGGGCCCTGTCCCTGAAGCAGTCGTCTCTATATCCAGTCGTCGGGCTCCGGCTCCGCGTCCATCTCGGGCCAGTCGTCCGGCCCCTCCCCACCCTGGCCGGACGCCCGCACCGGAGTGGGAGCCGGAGACGCCGAGGGGGATTCGGCCGCCGCCGGCGCACCGGCCGGTCCCCCCAGGGACGCGAGCACCTCCAGCACGCCCTCCCCGTACGTCGCGAGTTTCTTCTCGCCCACCCCGCTGATCCCGCCGAGTTCACGCACCGACGCCGGCCACACCGTCGCGATCTCCCGCAGCGTCGCGTCGTGGAAGATGACGTATGCCGGGACGCCCTGCTCGCGGGCCTGTTCGGCGCGCCAGGCGCGCAGGGCCTCGAACGCCGGCAGCAGTTCCTCGGGCAGCTCGGCCGCGGCCGTCCTGGCCTTGCGCTCACCCCGCCCGGAGCCGGAGGACGACGAGGAGCCCGACCGGGAGGTCACCGGCTTCTTCGGCTCCTTGCGCAGCGGCACCTCGCGTTCCCGCCGCAGGACGGAGCCGCTCGCCTCCGTCAGCACCAGCGTGCCGTACTCGCCCTCCACCGCGAGCAGCCCCTGGGCCAGCAACTGCCGGATGACGCCCCGCCATTCGCCCTCGGACAGGTCCTCGCCGATGCCGAAGACCGACAGCTGGTCGTGGTCGAACTGGATGACCTTGCCGGTGCGCTTGCCGAGCAGGATGTCGACGATCTGCACCGCGCCGAACTTCTGCCCGCGCTCCCGCTGCAGCCGTACCACCGTCGACAGCACCTTCTGCGCCGCGACCGTGCCGTCCCAGGTCTCCGGCGGGGTCAGGCAGGTGTCGCAGTTGCCGCAGCCGGCCGGGTCCGGGTCCTGGCCGAAGTAGGCGAGGAGCTGGCCCCGGCGGCACTGGGCCGTCTCGCACAGCGCCAGCATGGAGTCCAGGTGGGCCTGGGCACGCCGCCGGAAGGCCTCGTCGCCCTCCCCGGACTGGATCAGCTTGCGCTGCTGTATGACGTCGTTGAGGCCGTAGGCCATCCAGGCCGTCGACGGCAGTCCGTCCCGCCCGGCGCGGCCCGTCTCCTGGTAGTAGCCCTCGACCGACTTGGGCAGGTCGAGGTGGGCGACGAAGCGGACGTCCGGCTTGTCGATGCCCATGCCGAAGGCGATGGTCGCCACCACGACCAGCCCGTCCTCCCGCAGGAAGCGGGACTGGTGGGCCGCGCGGGTACCCGCGTCCAGGCCGGCGTGGTAGGGCACCGCCTCGATGCCGTTGCGGCTGAGGAACTCGGCGGTCTTCTCGACCGAGTTGCGCGACAGGCAGTAGACGATGCCCGCGTCGCCCGCGTGCTCCTCGCGCAGGAAGGCGAGCAGCTGCTTCTTGGGGTCGGCCTTGGGCACGATCCGGTACTGGATGTTGGGCCGGTCGAAGCTGGCCACGAAGTGACGGGCCGACGGCATGTTCAGCCGCTCGGTGATCTCACGGTGCGTCGCGCGCGTGGCCGTCGCCGTGAGCGCGATCCGCGGGACGTCCGGCCAGCGCTCGCCGAGCAGGGACAGCGCCAGGTAGTCGGGCCGGAAGTCGTGGCCCCACTGGGAGACGCAGTGCGCCTCGTCGATCGCGAAGACGGAGATCTTGCCGCGCGAGAGGAGGTCGAGCGTGTTCTCCAACCGCAGCCGCTCCGGCGCCAGGTAGAGCAGGTCCAGCTCGCCTGCGAGGAACTCGGCCTCCACCATCCTGCGCTCGTCGAAGTCCTGCGTGGAGTTCATGAACCCGGCCCGCACGCCCAGCGCCCGCAGCGCGTCCACCTGGTCCTGCATCAGGGCGATGAGCGGCGAGACGACCACACCCGTACCGGGCCTGACCAGGGACGGGATCTGGTAGCACAGCGACTTGCCGCCACCGGTCGGCATGAGCACCACGGCGTCGCCGCCCGCGACCACGTGGTCGATGACCGCTTCCTGCTCGCCGCGGAAGGCCTCGTAGCCGAAGACCCGGTGCAGCGCGGCCAGCGCCTCGCTCGCGTCGGCCCCGAGAGGTCCGGCGGGGCCGCTGCCCGCACCGGTACCGGTCCCGGTCACCGCGTCCAGTTCCGTCATCACACCCGTCCCGCCCGTAGCGCCCATCGTTCCGCCCCCCGTGTGTCGCGCCTCGACCACTGCGTCCACCATAGGGGCCCGCACCGACAGTCCCGGAGTTATCCACAGGTCTCGCCCGGTGGGCGCTCCCTGCTCACACTCGCGTTCGAGTCAGCCCAATGGACGGCCCGCCTGGCACGCCCCCACCGGCCGGGCGATGCTGCTGACGCGGGCCTGCCGAGGATCACACCCCCCGTGCCCGTCCTTCCCCCAGCGGGCGCTCACGGCGCCCTCACGACGCGCGCCCGCCCGCGGGCGTCCCTCTCCGCAAGGAGCGACTCGACATGTCCCGCCTCAAGGCCGCCTGCGCCCTCGCCCTGACCACCGCTCTCGCCCTGGCCGCGGCTCCCGCCCACGCCGCCGGACACGGCCACGACTCGGAGCCCGAGCTCGTGCAGACCTACGCCGCCACGCGCCACTACCAGCACGTGAAGCGCGCGATCAGAGACGACTACCTGCCCGCCGGCCCGTGCACCGCCCTGCCCGGCGAGGGCGCCATGGGCTACCACTACATCAAGCAGCGGCTCATCAACTCCACCGATCCGGTGAAGCCCGCCGCGGTCGTCTACCACAAGGACAAGCAGGGCAGGCTCCGCGCCGGAGCCGTGGAGTGGATCGTCCGCGACGCCGACCAGAAGGTGGAGACGGACTGGGACCGCCCGGTCATGTTCGGCGACCGGCACTTCGACGGGCCGGAGGAGATCCCCGGTCTGGGCGTCGTCTACACGCTGCACGCCTGGATCTTCAAGGACAACCCCCGGGGTGTCTTCTACCCCTGGAACCCCAGGGTCACGTGCCCGTGAGCTGTCCGCGTCCCTGAGGCGCACACACGAGCGGGACCCGGCTCCCGAAGGAGACCGGGTCCCGCTCGCGCGTACCGCCCAGGGGGCGTCAGCGGACGAACACGCCCGCCTGCCCCGCCAGGTCCAGGAAGTACTGCGGCGCCACACCGAGCACCAGCGTGACCGCCACGCCCACTCCGATCGCCGTCATCGTCAGCGGCGACGGCACGGCCACCGTCGGGCCCTCCGCCTTCGGCTCGCTGAAGAACATCAGCACGATGACACGGATGTAGAAGAACGCCGCGATCGCCGACGAGATGACGCCGATGACGACCAGCGGGGCCGCCCCGCCCTCCGCCGCCGCCTTGAACACGGCGAACTTCCCGGCGAAGCCGGAGGTCAGCGGAATGCCCGCGAAGGCCAGCAGGAACACCGCGAACACGGCCGCCACCAGCGGGGACCTGCGCCCGAGCCCCGCCCACTTCGACAGGTGCGTCGCCTCGCCGCCCGCGTCCCGGACGAGCGTGACCACCGCGAAGGCGCCGATCGTCACGAACGAGTAGGCCGCCAGGTAGAACAGCACCGACGAGACGCCGTCCGGCGTGGTCGCGATGACACCCGCGAGGATGAACCCGGCGTGCGCGATCGACGAGTACGCCAGCAGCCGCTTGATGTCGGTCTGTGTGATCGCGACGATCGCACCGCCCAGCATGGTGACGATGGCCACGGCCCACATCACCGGCCGCCAGTCCCAGCGCAGCCCCGGCAGGACGACGTACAGCACCCGCAGCAGCGCGCCGAACGCCGCCACCTTCGTCGCCGCAGCCATGAAGCCGGTCACCGGGGTCGGCGCGCCCTGGTACACGTCCGGCGTCCACATGTGGAACGGGACCGCGCCCACCTTGAACAGCAGGCCCATCACCAGCAGCGCGGCGCCGACCAGCAGCAACGCGTCGTTGCCCATGGTGTCGGCGAGCGCCGGGTTCACGTCCTGCACGGTGCCGTCGACGACCTGCGCGATCGTCGCGTACGACATCGAGCCCGCGTAGCCGTACAGCAGCGCGATGCCGAACAGGGTGAACGCGGAGGCGAAGGCGCCGAGCAGGAAGTACTTGACCGCCGCCTCCTGCGACATCAGCCGCTTACGGCGGGCCAGGGCGCACAGCAGGTACAGCGGGAGGGAGAAGACCTCCAGGGCCACGAACAGCGTCAGCAGGTCGTTGGCCGCGGGGAAGATCAGCATGCCGGCGACGGCGAACAGCAGCAGCGGGAACACCTCGGTGGTGGTGAACCCGGCCTTGACCGCGGCCTTCTCGCTCTCGCTGCCCGGCACGGACGCGGCCTGCGCGGCGAAGGAGTCGACCCGGTTGCCGTGCACCACCGGGTCGAGGCGCCGCTCGGCGAAGGTGAACAGGCCGACCAGGGCCGCCAGCAGGATCGTGCCCTGCAGGAAGAGGGCCGGTCCGTCGACCGCGATCGCGCCCATCGCGGCGATGCGCGCCTTGGTCGTGCCATACCCGTCGGCCGCGAGCGCGACGACCGCGGCGAAGGCGGCGGCGAGCGCGACGACGGACACGAACATCTGGACGTAATAGCGCGATGTGCGCGGGACGAACGCCTCGACCAGGATCCCGACGATCGCCGCTCCGACGACGATCAGGGTGGGCGCCAACTGTCCATACTCGAACGTCGGCGCGTCGATCTTGGTGATCGGTTCGGCCGCGGTTGTCCACAGGCTGTGGACGGCTGTTGCGCTCACTTGGCCGCCTCCACCTCGGGCTGGGGGTCCTTCTTCTGTACGTCGGACATGGTCTGCTTGACCGCCGGGTCGATGATCTGCGTGACGGGCTTCGGGTAGACGCCCAGGAAGATCAGCAGCACGACCAGCGGGGCGACCACCACGAGCTCCCGCACCTTGAGGTCCGGCATCGCGCTGACCTCCGGTTTCACCGGGCCCGTCATCGTCCGCTGGTAGAGGACGAGGGTGTAGAGCGCGGCGAGGACGATGCCGAAGGTGGCGATGATGCCGATCACCGGATAGCGCGTGAACGTGCCGACCAGGACCAGGAACTCACTGACGAACGGCGCCAGTCCCGGCAGGGAGAGCGTCGCGAGGCTGCCGATCAGGAACGTGCCGGCGAGCACCGGGGCGACCTTCTGCACACCGCCGTAGTCGGCGATGAGCCGCGAGCCGCGCCGGGAGATCAGGAAGCCCGCGACCAGCATCAGCGCGGCCGTCGAGATGCCGTGGTTGATCATGTAGAGCGTCGCGCCGGACTGGCCCTGGCTGGTCATCGCGAAGATGCCCATGATGATGAAGCCGAAGTGCGAGATCGACGCGTAGGCCACCAGCCGCTTGATGTCGCGCTGGCCGACCGCGAGCAGCGCCCCGTAGATGATGCTGATCAGGGCGAGGACGAGGATCGCGGGCGTCGCCCACTTGCTGGCCTCCGGGAAGAGCTGGAGGCAGAAGCGGAGCATCGCGAACGTGCCGACCTTGTCGACGACCGCCGTGATGAGGACCGCCACGGGAGCCGTCGACTCCTGCATCGCGTTGGGCAGCCAAGTGTGCAGCGGCCACAGCGGCGCCTTCACCGCGAAGGCGAAGAAGAAGCCGAGGAACAGCCACCGCTCGGTGTTGGTCGCCATGTCCAGCGTGCCGTTGGCCCGTGCTTCGGCGATCTCCTGGAGCGAGAAGTTCCCGGCGACCACGTACAGGCCGATCACCGCGGCCAGCATGATGAGGCCGCCGACCAGGTTGTAGAGGAGGAACTTCACCGCGGCGTACGAGCGTTGCGTCGCAGCCGCCTTCTCGCCGTGCTCGTGGGCACGGTCCCCGAAGCCGCCGATGAGGAAGTACATCGGGATGAGCATGGCTTCGAAGAAGATGTAGAAGAGGAAGACGTCGGTGGCCTCGAAGGAGAGGATCACCATCGCCTCGACGGCCAGGATCAGGGCGAAGAAGCCCTGCGTCGGCCGCCACCGGCTGCTGCCGGTCTCCAGCGGGTCGGCGTCGTGCCAGCCCGCGAGGATGATGAACGGGATGAGCAGCGCGGTGAGCCCGATCAGCGCCACCCCGATGCCGTCCACGCCCAGTTCGTAGCGGACGCCGAAGTCGGCGATCCAGGCGTGGGACTCGGTGAGCTGGTAGCGGTCGCCGTCCGGGTCGAACCGGACCAGGACGACGATCGCGAGGACGAGCGTGGCGAGCGAGAAGAGCAGCGCCAGCCACTTGGCGGCGGTGCGCTTCGCGGCCGGCACGGCGGCCGTGGCGATCGCCCCGATCGCCGGGAGCGCCGCTGTCGCTGTCAGCAGAGGAAAGGACATCGGTATCAGACCGCCCTCATCAGCAGGGTCGCGGCGACGATGATCGCCGCGCCGCCGAACATCGAGACCGCGTAGGAGCGGGCGAAGCCGTTCTGCAGCCTGCGCATCCGCCCGGAGAGGCCGCCGACCGAGGCCGCCGTGCCGTTGACGACGCCGTCGACCAGGGTGTGGTCGACGTAGACCAGGGACCGTGTGAGGTGCTCGCCGCCGCGGACCAGGACGACGTGGTTGAAGTCGTCCTGGAGCAGGTCGCGGCGGGCGGCCCGGGTGAGCAGCGAGCCGCGCGGGGCGACGGCCGGGACCGGGCGGCGGCCGTACTGCGACCAGGCGAGGGCGACGCCGAGGACCATGACGGCTACCGTGGACAGCGTGACCGTGAGGGCGCTGACCGGCGGGTGGCCGTGGTCATGGCCGGTGATCGGCTCCAGCCAGTGCATGAAGCGGTCGCCGATGCTGAAGAACGCGCCGCCGGCCACCGATCCCACGGCCAGCACGATCATCGGGATCGTCATGACCTTGGGCGACTCGTGCGGGTGCGGCGGGGTGTACTCGCCGCGTGTCTCGGCGGCGGGCTCCACGTCCGGCTCGGCAGGGGACGGCGTCGGGGCGTTGCGCCAGCGCTCCTCGCCGAAGAAGGTCATCAGCATCACGCGCGTCATGTAGTAGGCGGTGATGGCCGCGCCGAGCAGGGCGCAGGCGCCGAGGATCCAGCCCTCGGTGCCGCCCTTGGCGAACGCCGCCTCGATGATCTTGTCCTTGGAGAAGAAGCCGGACAGGCCGGGGAAGCCGATGATCGCGAGGTAGCCGAGTCCGAAGGTGACGAAGGTGACCGGCATGTACTTCCGGAGGCCGCCGTACCTCCTCATGTCCACCTCGTCGTTCATGCCGTGCATGACCGAACCGGCGCCGAGGAACAGCCCGGCCTTGAAGAAGCCGTGCGTCACCAGGTGCATGATCGCGAAGACGTAGCCGATGGGGCCGAGGCCCGCGGCGAGGATCATGTAGCCGATCTGCGACATGGTCGAGCCGGCCAGGGCCTTCTTGATGTCGTCCTTCGCGCAACCGACGATCGCACCGAACAGGAGCGTGACCGCGCCGACGATCGTGACGACCAGCTGTGCGTCCGGGGCGCCGTTGAAGATGGCGCCGGAGCGGACGATCAGGTAGACGCCCGCCGTCACCATGGTCGCGGCGTGGATGAGGGCCGAGACCGGGGTCGGGCCCTCCATCGCGTCCCCGAGCCAGGACTGCAGCGGCACCTGGGCGGACTTGCCGCAGGCGGCGAGCAGCAGCATCAGGGCGATCGCGGTCAGCTTGTCCTCACCGGCGGCACCGGCGAGCCCGGCCTCCTCGTGGCTGCCGAGCACCGGCCCGAAGGCGAAGGTGCCGAACCACAGGAACATCAGCATGATCGCGATGGACAGGCCCATGTCGCCGACGCGGTTGACCAGGAAGGCCTTCTTCGCGGCCGTCGCGGCGCTGGGCTTGTGCTGCCAGAAGCCGATCAGCAGGTAGGAGGCGAGACCGACGCCCTCCCAGCCGACGTACAGCAGCAGGTAGTTGTCGGCGAGGACGAGGATCAGCATCGCCGCGAGGAACAGGTTCAGATAGCCGAAGAAGCGGCGGCGCCGCTCGTCGTGCTCCATGTACCCGACGGAGTACAGGTGGATCAGCGATCCGACGCCCGTGATCAGCAGCACGAACGTCATGGACAGCTGGTCGAGACGGAAGGCGACGTCCGCCTGGAAGCCCTCGACGGGGATCCAGCTGAACAGGTGCTGTCCCATGACGCGGTGTTCGGCGTCCTGGCCGAGCATGTCGGTGAACAGCACCAGGCCGAGCACGAAGGAGACGGCCGCGAGCAGCGTGCCGATCCAGTGCCCGACGGCGTCCAGCCGGCGTCCGCCGCACAGCAGGACCGCCGCTCCGAGCAGGGGCGCCGCCACCAGCAGCGCAATCAGGTTCTCCACGATTCTTCCGACCCCTTACAGCTTCATCAGGCTGGCGTCGTCGACCGAGGCCGAGTGGCGGGCGCGGAACAGGGACACGATGATCGCGAGCCCGACCACGACCTCCGCGGCGGCGACGACCATCGTGAAGAAGGCGATGATCTGACCGTCGAGGTTGCCGTGCATCCGGGAGAAGGCGACGAACGCGAGGTTGCAGGCGTTGAGCATGAGCTCGATGCACATGAACACGACGATCGCGTTGCGCCGGATCAGCACGCCGGTGGCGCCGATCGTGAACAGCAGGGCCGCGAGATAGAGGTAGTTGACGGGGTTCACTTCGACGCCTCCTCGGGCCGCTTGAACGTGGCCGGCTCGATGGCCTTCCGCTCCAGGCGCTCCTCGGCACGCTGCTCCAGGGCCTTGAGGTCGTTGAGCGCCTCCTGCGACACGTCCCGGATCTGGCCCCGCTCGCGCAGGGTCTTGCTGACCGTGAGGTCGGAGGGGGTGCCGTCGGGCAGCAGGCCCGCGATGTCGACCGCGTTGTGCCGGGCGTACACGCCGGGCGCCGGCAGCGGCGGCAGGTACTTGCCCTCGCGCACACGCTCCTCGGCGAGCTCCCGCTGCGTCTTGGCCCGCTCGGTGCGCTCCCGGTGGGTGAGCACCATGGCGCCGACGGCGGCCGTGATGAGCAGGGCGCCGGTGATCTCGAACGCGAAGACGTACCTGGTGAAGAGGAGGGCGGCGATGCCCTCCACGTTCCCGCCGGCGTTCGCCTGGCCGATGCCGTTGAACTCCTTCAGGGACGCGTTGCCGATCCCGGCGATCAGCAGGACGCCGAAGCCGAGCCCGCACAGCAGGGCCAGCCAGCGCTGGCCCTTGATGGTCTCCTTCAGGGAGTCCGCCGCGGTGACGCCGACCAGCATCACCACGAACAGGAACAGCATCATGATCGCGCCCGTGTAGACGACGATCTGGACGACGCCCAGGAAGTAGGCGCCGTTGGCGAGGTAGAACACCGCCAGGATGATCATGGTCCCGGCGAGGCAGAGGGCGCTGTGCACGGCCTTCTTCATGAAGACGGTGCACAGGGCGCCGAGCACCGCGACCGTGCCGAGGATCCAGAACTGGACGGCCTCTCCGGTGGAGGTGGAGTAGGCGGCGAGCTGGGCGGTCATCGGCCGATCACCTTCTTTGACGCCGGCTCGGTCCCGCCGAAGGTCGAGTCGGCCTCCTGCACCACCTCGCCCTTGGAGTGGGCGACCTGGCGCTCCGTACCGGGGGCGGCTTCGGTCACCAGGCCCCGGTAGTAGTCCTGTTCGTCCGTGCCCGGGTAGATGGCGTGGGGCGTGTCGACCATGCCCTCCTCAAGACCGGCGAGCAGCTGCTCCTTGGTGTAGATGAGGTTGGCGCGGCTGGAGTCGGCCAGCTCGAACTCGTTCGTCATCGTCAGCGCGCGCGTGGGGCACGCCTCGATGCACAGGCCGCACAGGATGCAGCGGGCGTAGTTGATCTGGTAGACGCGGCCGTACCGCTCGCCCGGCGAGTAGCGCTCCTCGTCGGTGTTGTCCGCGCCCTCGACGTAGATGGCGTCGGCGGGGCAGGCCCAGGCGCACAGCTCACAACCGACGCACTTCTCCAGGCCGTCCGGATGGCGGTTGAGCTGGTGCCGTCCGTGGAAGCGCGGAGCCGTGGTCTTCTGCTGCTCCGGGTACTGCTCGGTCAGCCGCTTCTTGAACATGGCCTTGAAGGTCACGCCGAAGCCGGCCACGGGGTTCATGAAACCCGGCTTGGTGTCCTTGGGTTCCTCGGCCATCGAACGCTCGATTTCCTCAGCCATCGGACGCCTCCTTTCCATCCGTAGATCCGCCCAGAGATTCGTCACTCTGAGTATCGGGCCCACCACTGACAATCAGCTCCCGCTCACGGCGCGAGCGGCGTCGCGGGACGGGCGGAAGTTCCTGTCCCGGCAGAGGCGGTACGGGGAATCCGCCCGCCATCGGGTCGAAGACCGGGGTCTCGGCCGGCGGTTCGGCCTGCTTCGCCTTCTCGCGGAACATGTCGGCGACGAAGGAGAGCAGCAGCACGGCGAGGACGCCGCCGCCGACGTAGAGGGCGATGTCGGCGAAGTCGTAGCCCTCGTTCCGCAGGGCCCGGACGCTCGCGACGAGCATCAGCCACACCAGCGAGACCGGGATGAGGACCTTCCAGCCGAGCTTCATCAGCTGGTCGTAGCGGACGCGCGGGAGGGTGCCGCGGATCCAGATGAACATGAACAGCAGCAGCTGCACCTTGACGGTGAACCACAGCAGCGGCCACCAGCCGTGGTTGGCGCCCTCCCAGAAGGTGCTGACGGGCCAGGGGGCCCGCCAGCCGCCGAGGAAGAGCGTGGTGGCGACGGCCGAGACGGTGACCATGTTGACGTACTCGGCGAGCATGAACATCGCGAACTTGATCGACGAGTACTCGGTGTTGAAGCCGCCGACCAGGTCGCCCTCGGACTCCGGCATGTCGAAGGGGGCGCGGTTGGTCTCGCCGACCATCGTGACGATGTAGATGATGAAGGAGACCGGCAGCAGCAGGATGTACCAGCGGTCGGTCTGCTGCTCGACGATCGTCGACGTCGACATCGACCCCGAGTAGAGGAACACGGAGGCGAAGGCGGCGCCCATCGCGATCTCGTAGGAGATCATCTGCGCGCACGAGCGCAGACCGCCCAGCAGCGGGTACGTCGAGCCGGAGCTCCAGCCCGCCAGGACGATGCCGTAGATGCCGACCGAGGCGACCGCGAGGATGTAGAGCATCGCGATCGGCAGGTCGGTGAGCTGCATCGTGGTGCGCTGGCCGAAGATCGAGATCTCGTTGCCGGCCGGGCCGAAGGGGATCACCGCGATCGCCATGAAGGCCGGGATGGCCGCGATGATCGGCGCGAGGACGTACACCGCCTTGTCCGCGCGCTTGACGACGACGTCCTCCTTGAGCATCAGCTTGATGCCGTCGGCGAGCGACTGGAGCATGCCCCAGGGGCCGTGCCGGTTGGGGCCGATGCGCAGCTGCATCCAGGCGACGACCTTGCGCTCCATGACGATGGAGATCAGCACGGTCACCATCAGGAAGGCGAAGCAGAACACCGCCTTGATGACGACCAGCCACCAGGGGTCGGTGCCGAACATCGAGAGGTCTTCAGCGGCGAGGTACGGGCCCATGCCTCCACCTCCTTGAAGGCTCATGCCTCCACCTCCTTGGGGGCCTCGCCGGCGAGGGTCGCCGGGCCGATGCGGACGAGGGAGCCGGGCCGCGCCCCGGTGTCGGAGGCGACGCCGCCGCCGGTGGAGTTCAGCGGGAGCCACACCACCCGGTCGGGCATCTCGCTGATCTGCAGCGGGAGTTCCACGGCCCCCTCGGGGCCGGTGACCGCGAGGAGGTCGCCGTCCTTGACGCCCGCCTCGGCGGCCGTGGCGGCCGACACCCGCGCGCGTGCGGCGTGCCGGGTGCCGGCGAGTGCCTCGTCGCCCTGCTGGAGGACGCCCTGGTCGAGCAGCAGCCGGTGTCCGGCGAGCACGGCCTCCCCGGCGGCCGGACGGGGCAGCGGGCCCGCGGTCTCCAGGGGTTCGCCGGCTCGCGGGCCGTCCCAGGCGCCGAGCCGGTCGATCTCGGCCCGTACCGTGCGCAGGTCCGGCAGCCCCAGGTGGACGTCCATGGCGTCGGCGAGCATCTGCAGCACGCGCGCGTCGGCGGGCGCGAGACGGCGGGTCATCTGGTCCGGCTTGAGCGCCGCCTCGAAGAAGCGGACCCGGCCTTCCCAGTTGAGGAAGGTGCCGGCCTTCTCGGCGACCGCCGCGACGGGCAGGACCACGTCGGCCTTGCGGGTGATCTCGCCGGGCCGCAGTTCGAGCGAGACCAGGAAGCCGACCTCGTCGAGCGCCGCACGCGCGCGTGCCGGGTCGGGCAGGTCGGCGATCTCCACGCCCGCGACCAGCAGGGCCTGGAGTTCGCCGGTCGCGGCGGCCTCCACGATCTGGCCGGTGTCACGGCCGTAGCGGTGCGGGAGGCCGGCGACGCCCCAGACGGCGGCGACCTCGTCCCGCGCGCGGGGGTCGGTGGCCGGACGCCCGCCCGGCAGCAGCGACGGCAGGGCGCCCGCCTCGACCGCGCCGCGTTCCCCGGCCCGGCGCGGGATCCACACCAGCCGGGCCCCGGTCGCGGTGGCGGTGCGGACGGCGGCCGTCAGACCGCCGGCCACCGCGGCCAGCCGCTCGCCGACGACGATCACCGCGCCCTCGGCGCGCAGCGCCTCGGCGGCGGCGGCGCCGTCACCCTCCAGACCGGCGTTGCCCGCGAGTGCGTCCAGCCACTCGGTCTCGGTGCCGGGAGCCGCCGGCAGCAGGGTGCCGCCCGCCTTCTCCAGACCCCGGGTGGTGTGGGTGGCGAGCGAGAAGGTGCGCTGCCCGTGCTTGCGCCAGGCCTTGCGCAGCCGCAGGAAGACGCCGGGCGCCTCCTCCTCGGCCTCGAAGCCGACCAGCAGGACGGCGGGTGCCTTCTCCAGCGCGGTGTACGTGACGCCCGTGCCGTCGAGGTCCCGGCCGCGTCCGGCGACCTGGGCGGCGAGGAAGTCGGCCTCCTCGCCGCTGTGCACGCGCGCGCGGAAGTCGATGTCGTTGGTGTCGAGCGCCACGCGCGCGAACTTGCTGTACGCGTAGGCGTCCTCGATGGTGAGGCGGCCGCCGGTCAGGACACCGGTACGGCCCCGGGAGGCCAGTAGCCCCTGGGCCGCGATCTGCAGCGCCTCGGGCCAGGAGGCCGGTTCCAGTTCGCCCTCGGCGTTGCGCACCAGCGGCGTCTGGAGCCGGTCGCGCTGCTGGGCGTAGCGGAACGCGAACCGCCCCTTGTCGCAGATCCACTCCTCGTTGACCTCGGGGTCGAGGGCCGCGAGCCGCCGCATGACCTTGCCGCGCCGGTGGTCGGTGCGGGTGGCGCAGCCGCCGGAGCAGTGCTCGCACACCGACGGGGAGGAGACCAGGTCGAAGGGGCGGGAGCGGAATCGGTACGCCGCCGAGGTCAGCGCTCCCACGGGGCAGATCTGGATGGTGTTGCCGGAGAAGTACGACTCGAACGGGTCGCCCTCGCCGGTGCCGACCTGCTGGAGCGCGCCCCGCTCGATCAGCTCGATCATCGGGTCGCCCGCGACCTGGTTGGAGAACCGGGTGCAGCGGGCGCACAGCACGCACCGCTCGCGGTCGAGCAGCACCTGCGTGGAGATCGGGACGGGCTTCTCGTAGGTCCGCTTGCGGCCCTCGAAGCGGGAATCGGCGTCGCCGTGCGACATGGCCTGGTTCTGCAGCGGGCACTCGCCGCCCTTGTCGCAGACCGGGCAGTCCAGGGGGTGGTTGATGAGCAGGAGCTCCATCACACCCTTCTGGGCCTTCTCGGCGACCGGGGAGGTCAGGTGGGTCTTCACCACCATCCCGTCGGTGCAGGTGATGGTGCAGGACGCCATGGGCTTGCGCTGGCCCTCGACCTCGACGATGCACTGGCGGCAGGCGCCGGCCGGGTCCAGGAGGGGGTGGTCGCAGAACCGGGGGATCTCGATGCCGAGTTGCTCGGCGGCCCGGATGACCAGGGTGCCCTTGGGCACGCTGATCTCGATGCCGTCGATCGTCAGCGACACGAGGTCCTCCGGCGGGACCGCCGCCTCTCCCCCACCCGCGGGAGCGTTGGTGGTCACGGTCATGCGTTCACCTCCGTGCGGTCGGCCCAGGCCGTCGACTTGGCCGGGTCGAAGGGGCAGCCCCGGCCCGTGATGTGCTGCTCGTACTCCTCGCGGAAGTACTTCAGCGAGGAGAAGATCGGCGAGGCGGCGCCGTCGCCGAGGGCGCAGAAGGACTTGCCGTTGATGTTGTCGGCGATGTCGTTCAGCTTGTCGAGGTCGGACATCTGTCCCTTGCCGGCCTCGATGTCGCGCAGCAGCTGCACGAGCCAGTAGGTCCCTTCGCGGCAGGGCGTGCACTTGCCGCAGGACTCGTGGGCGTAGAACTCGGTCCAGCGCGTGACGGCACGGACCACGCAGGTCGTCTCGTCGAAGCACTGGAGGGCTTTTGTGCCGAGCATGGAACCCGCGGCGCCCACTCCTTCGTAATCAAGAGGGACGTCGAGGTGCTCGTCGGTGAACATCGGGGTCGAGGAGCCGCCCGGCGTCCAGAACTTGAGGCGGTGCCCGGGGCGCATGCCGCCGCTCATCTCGAGGAGCTGGCGGAGCGTGATCCCGAGCGGCGCCTCGTACTGACCGGGGCTCGCGACATGGCCGGAGAGGGAGTACAGCGTGAAGCCGGGCGACTTCTCACTCCCCATCGACCGGAACCACTCCTTGCCCCGATGCATGATCGCGGGAACCGAAGCGATCGACTCGACGTTGTTCACCACAGTCGGGCAGGCATAGAGGCCCGCGACGGCAGGGAAGGGGGGACGGAGCCGCGGTTGACCCCGGCGGCCTTCGAGCGAGTCCAGCAGTGCGGTCTCCTCACCGCAGATGTACGCGCCCGCGCCCGCGTGCACGGTGATGTCGAGGTCGAGTCCGCTGCCCAGGATGTTCTCGCCGAGGAAGCCCGCCTCGTACGCCTCGCGCACGGCAGAGTGCAACCGCCGCAGCACGGGGACGACTTCACCACGCAGATAGATGAAGGCGTGCGACGACCTGATGGCGTAACACGCGATGATCATGCCCTCGATGAGGCTGTGCGGGTTCGCGAAGAGGAGCGGGATGTCCTTGCACGTCCCGGGCTCCGACTCGTCGGCGTTGACAACCAGATAGTGCGGCTTTCCATCTCCCTGCGGAATGAACTGCCACTTCATCCCGGTGGGGAATCCCGCGCCGCCGCGTCCGCGCAGACCGGACTCCTTGACGTACGCGATCACGTCGTCCGGCGACATGGCGAGCGCCTTGCGCAGCCCCTCGTAGCCGTCGTGCCTGCGGTACACGTCCAGCGTCCAGGACCTGTCCTCGTCCCAGAAGGCCGACAGCACCGGTGCGAGCAGCTTCTCGGGGCTCATGTCTTTCAGCTCGGGTGCCAAGGTCATCACTCCCCCTCCTCGGCTGTGGGCCCGGCCGGGTGGGCCGGGTCGGAGGCCGACGTGTCCTGCGGCGCGTCGTGCGAGCTCAAGTGCTCCGTCGGTGACGGGTCGTGCGGCGCGTCGGTGCGGGCCGCCTCGCCGCGCGGGTGCACCACGCGGGCGGCAGCGCCCTCCCCCTTGGCGAGCTTGAGGCCGACCAGGGAGGCGGGTCCCGCGCTCCCTCCGGACTCGACGGCCCCGTCCCGCTCGTCGGGGAAGCCGGCCAGGATCCGGGCGGTCTCCTTGAAGGAGCACAGGGGCGCCCCGCGCGTGGGCGCGACCGGCCGTCCCGCGCGCAGGTCGTCGACGAGGCGCTTGGCGCTGGCGGGGGTCTGGTTGTCGAAGAACTCCCAGTTGACCATCACGACCGGCGCGAAGTCGCAGGCCGCGTTGCACTCGATGTGCTCCAGGGTGACCTTGCCGTCGTCGGTGGTCTCGCCGTTGCCGACGCCGAGGTGCTCCTGGAGCTCCTCGAAGATCGCGTCCCCGCCCATCACGGCGCACAGGGTGTTGGTGCACACCCCGACCTGGTAGTCGCCGCTCGGCCGGCGCCGGTACATGGTGTAGAAGGTCGCGACGGCGGTGACCTCGGCCGTGGTCAGGCCGAGCACGTCCGCGCAGAACTGCATGCCGGTGCGCGTGACGTGCCCCTCCTCGGACTGCACGAGGTGCAGCAGCGGCAGGAGGGCGGACCGGGAGTCCGGGTAGCGGGCGATGACCTCGCGCGCGTCGGTCTCCAGCCGGGCCCGGACGTCGTCCGGGTAGGCGGGTGCGGGCAGTTCGGGCATGCCCAGGCTGACGCCCCGCTCGGAGGATGAGGTGGTCACCGGTCGACGCCTCCCATCACGGGGTCGATGGACGCGACGGCGACGATGACGTCGGCGACCTGGCCGCCCTCGCACATCGCCGCCATGGCCTGCAGGTTGGTGAAGGACGGGTCGCGGAAGTGGACCCGGTAGGGGCGGGTGCCGCCGTCGGACACGACGTGCACCCCGAGCTCGCCCTTGGGCGACTCGACCGCCGTGTACGCCTGTCCCGGCGGGACGCGGAAGCCCTCGGTGACCAGCTTGAAGTGGTGGATCAGGGCCTCCATGGAGGTGCCCATGATCTTCTTGATGTGGTCGAGGGAGTTGCCGAGCCCGTCCGGGCCCAGGGCGAGCTGCGCGGGCCAGGCGATCTTCTTGTCCGCGACCATGACCGGGCCGGGCTGGAGCCGGTCCAGGCACTGCTCGACGATCCTGAGCGACTGGCGCATCTCCTCCAGCCGGATGAGGAAGCGGCCGTAGGAATCACAGGTGTCGGCGGTCGGGACGTCGAAGTCGTACGTCTCGTAGCCGCAGTACGGCTGGGCCTTGCGCAGGTCGTGCGGCAGGCCGGTGGAGCGCAGGATCGGGCCCGTCGCGCCGAGGGCCATGCAGCCGGCCAGGTCGAGGTAGCCGACGTCCTGCATGCGGGCCTTGAAGATGGGGTTCCCGGTGGCGAGCTTGTCGTACTCCGGGAGGTTCTTCTTCATCTTCTTCACGAACTCGCGGATCTGGTCCACCGCGCCGGGCGGCAGGTCCTGGGCGAGTCCGCCCGGGCGGATGTACGCGTGGTTCATCCGCAGGCCGGTGATCAGCTCGTAGATGTCGAGAATGAGTTCACGATCACGGAATCCGTAGATCATGATCGTGGTGGCGCCGAGTTCCATGCCGCCGGTGGCGATGCACACCAGGTGCGAGGACAACCGGTTCAGCTCCATCAGGAGCACGCGGATGATCGAGGCGCGGTCCGGGATCTGGTCCTCGATGCCGAGGAGCTTCTCGACGCCGAGGCAGTACGCCGTCTCGTTGAAGAACGGCGTCAGGTAGTCCATGCGCGTCACGAACGTGGTGCCCTGCGTCCACGTCCGGTACTCGAGGTTCTTCTCGATGCCGGTGTGGAGGTAGCCGATGCCGCAGCGGGCCTCGGTGACGGTCTCGCCCTCGATCTCCAGGATCAGGCGGAGCACGCCGTGCGTGGACGGGTGCTGCGGGCCCATGTTGACGACGATGCGCTCGTCGTCGGCGCGGGCCGCGGACTGGACGACCTCGTCCCAGTCGCCGCCGGTGACGGTGTAGACGGTGCCCTCGGTGGTCTCGCGAGGGGATGCGTGCGAAGTGCTCACGAGTACGACCTCCGCTGGTCCGGAGCCGGGATCTGGGCGCCCTTGTACTCGACGGGGATGCCGCCGAGGGGGTAGTCCTTGCGCTGCGGAAAGCCCTGCCAGTCGTCCGGCATCATGATCCGCGTCAGGGCGGGGTGGCCGTCGAAGACGATGCCGAAGAAGTCGTACGTCTCACGCTCGTGCCAGTCGTTCGTCGGATAGACGGAGAACAGCGACGGGATGTGCGGGTCGCTGTCGGGCGCGCTGACCTCCAGGCGGATCAGCCGGTTGTGGGTGATCGAGCGCAGGTGGTAGACGGCGTGCAGCTCGCGGCCCTTGTCGTTCGGGTAGTGGACACCGCTGACGCCGGTGCACAGCTCGAAGCGCAGGGCCGGGTCGTCGCGCAGGGTGCGGGCGACCATCACCAGGTGCTCGCGCTCGATGTGGAAGGTCAGCTCGCCGCGGTCGACGACCGTCTTCTCGATGGCGTTGTCCGGGAGCAGGCCCTGTTCCTCCAGGGCGCCCTCCAGCTCGTCGGCGACCTCGTCGAACCAGCCGCCGTACGGCCTGCTCGCCGGTCCCGGGAGCCGGACCGAGCGGACCAGGCCGCCGTAGCCGGTGGTGTCGCCGCCGTTGTTCGCGCCGAACATGCCGCGCTGGACGCGGATCTCCTCGCCGCCCTGGCCGCGCTGGCCCGGGAGGTTCGACGCGCTCAGGTCCTTCTCCGGGTTCACGCCGCCCGCGCCGTTCGCGTCGCTCATCGCAGCAGCCCCTTCATCTCGATCGTGGGCAGGGCCTTGAGCGCCGCCTCCTCCGCCTCGCGGGCCGCCTCCTCGGCGTTCACGCCGAGCTTGGAGGACTGGATCTTCTGGTGGAGCTTGAGGATGGCGTCCATGAGCATCTCCGGCCGTGGCGGGCAGCCGGGGAGGTAGATGTCGACCGGCACGATGTGGTCGACGCCCTGGACGATGGCGTAGTTGTTGAACATGCCGCCGGAGGAGGCGCAGACCCCCATGGAGATCACCCACTTGGGGTTCGGCATCTGGTCGTAGACCTGCCGGAGCACCGGCGCCATCTTCTGGCTGACCCGGCCGGCGACGATCATCAGGTCCGCCTGGCGCGGCGAGCCGCGGAAGACCTCCATGCCGAAGCGCGCCAGGTCGTAGCGGCCGGCGCCGGTGGTCATCATCTCGATGGCGCAGCAGGCGAGGCCGAACGTGGCGGGGAAGACGGACGACTTGCGCACCCAGCCCGCGGCCTGCTCGACGGTGGTCAGCAGGAAGCCGCTCGGCAGCTTTTCTTCGAGTCCCATGACGTGTGGCCCCTCAGTCCCATTCCAGGCCGCCGCGCCGCCATACGTACGCGTACGCGACGAAGACGGTGAGCACGAAGAGCAGCATCTCCACGAGCCCGAAGATCCCCAGGGCGTCGAAGGTGACGGCCCAGGGGTAGAGGAAGACGATCTCGATATCGAAAATGATGAAGAGCATCGCCGTCAGGTAGTACTTGATGGGGAAGCGCCCGCCGCCGGCCGGCGTGGGGGTCGGCTCGATTCCGCACTCGTAGGCCTCGAGCTTGGCCCGGTTGTACCGCTTGGGCCCGATCAACGTGGCCATGACCACGGAGAAGATCGCAAAGCCTGCCCCGAGGGCTCCCAGTACGAGGATGGGCGCATAAGCGTTCACCGCTCCTCGCTCCTCTCAGTCGGCACTGACTGCTGGCGGTTTGCATCGGGCTCACATCCGCCCCACCAGTCCCCCGAACCCCGCCCGCCCCGGCGAAGATCGGGAACATGTGAAGCAGGTCACAAGCCCAACCGCGTGCATCTTATGCCCGACGCTCTGTGATCTGCGACACGGGGTATTGCACAAGCTTTGTGATCTCCACCACCTGACGATCGATCATGAAGTCGGATGAGCGGTGATCTTCACACCCGAAGCGTCCGAGTGATCACCAGAGGTGACATTTTGGCTCGTCAGCGCAGGCCGGAGGGTGCGTCTCAATATCAAGAGAGTTCCCTTGCATGCAAATTGGCGATGGACTTGATCTCTTGATAGAGGCGCGTTCACACATCAGGGGGCGCACGAAACGGGGTGTGGACGCGTGCACGCGTTCACGATCTTCGCGAGGCCGTGACCCGGCCGTGATCCACGCGCCGGGACGCGACCGTCACGGCAACCGTTCCGTGACCTCCGTCACATCGATGAGAGGCGCATGAGAACGGGGCTTGGCCAATCAACGCAACCGATGGTAGGCGCGGGGCAATTCGGGCGTATTGATCAAACACCGTGATCACAGGCTGGTCACGGGGCGCCCGCAATGTCCGTTACGGCGTCAATAAAGGGCCCCGTTCGAGGGTTTTGGCGGCCCGATTGAGCAACTGTGGCGCAGCCCACGTTTCTTGAAGATATGAAGGAGCCCCTGGTACCGGTTATTCCCATGTCCCACACCGCTCACATACGCAGCCACCGGAAGCCCCGCCGCAGCGCGACCTCTTCGATCGCCCTGCGCGCCGGAGTTGCCGGTGGCGTTCTCAGCATGGCAGCGGCGGGTGCGTCGGCCTCGGCGAACGCCGCCGAGCCGGTGACGCAGACCATCGAACTGCCCACCCTGACGGCCGACATGTCCGCTCAGGTCGCCCAGTCCGCGGCCGCCACGCAGCAGGCCGCCGCGAACTACGAGCTGCGCGCAGAGCGTGACGCCGCCGCCGCCAAGGCCGCCGCGGAGGCCAAGAAGGACCTCGCCGAGGCGAAGAAGAAGGCCGAGGCCAAGAAGAAGGCGGCCGAGGCCGCCCGCAAGGCCGCCGCCGAGCGCGCCACCCGCAGCACCGAGCGCGCCACCCTGTCCGCCTCCGCCTCGGCGTCGGTCTCGGCGCCCGCCAGCGGCAGCGTCGCGACGGTCATCGCCTTCCTGAAGGCCCAGGTGGGCGACGCCTACGTCATGGGCGCCACCGGTCCCAACGCCTGGGACTGCTCTTCCCTCGTGCAGGCCGCGTACAAGCAGGTGGGTGTGGACCTGCCGCGCGTCTCGCAGGACCAGTCGATGGCCGGCACGGACGTCCCGCTGTCCAGCATCCAGGTCGGCGACATCCTGTACTGGGGCGGCAAGGGCTCCGCGTACCACGTGGGTGTCTACATCGGGAACGGCCAGTACCTGGACGCGGCGAACCCGTCCAAGGGCGTCGTCATCCAGGACCTGTCGGGCTACCCGGCGTCGGGCGCGGTGCGCGTCCTCTGAGGTCACTTCATCACTGATGCACGCATAACGGGCAAGAGGGCCGCTGTCACTCGGGGACAACGGCCCTCCCCGCCTGTCCGGGGCACCTCGGTAAGCCTTCACGGCCCTCCAGGGCCCCTCTGGGCGCCTATCCGAGGTCGAACGTGTTCGGCAGCCCCAGCCGGTACCGCAGTTCGTCCACGCGCTTCAGGGGCTCCAGCTCCGGCGGCCGGTACAGCTCCCAGACCCGGCAGCGCCCGATGTCTGAATCGTCCGCATCCAGCAGTGCGTTGACGGCGTGTCGCGCGGACTCGTTGGCGCCCTCCATCGACGCGAGGTCGACGTCGGTGCGGACGTAGTCGCCCGCGAGGAAGAAGTTGGGCACCTTCGTGCGGGCGGTCGGGCGGTTGTGGAGCGTGCCCGTGGGGTGGACGAGGAGCTGTTCGCGGTTCTGCGGGGCGGGGCCGCCCAGACCCGTCACCGCCGGGTCCATGAACCAGCCCAGCCGGTCCTCGTCCCTCAGGGTCGTCTTGCCGGCGTCGTTCAGACCGTCCTTCAGCTGGGCCCAGAGTTCGGCGACGACTTCTTCCCTGGTGCACTCCTTCGCCGTCTTCCCGTACAGGATGCCGGGCTTGTCCCATTCCGAGATGATCGCGGAGAGACAGTCGCGGGCCTGCCCGTCCCCGTAGTCGCGCGGGAAGTCCCGCACGTCCCAGAACTGGGCCTGGCCGATGGCCGTCACCGACCAGGGCGAGTCGAGGCAGTTGACGTGGCCGTGCACGACCGGGGTCGGGGTGCGCAGGTAGAACATCACGCCGGTCATCCAGTCGGTCTGCAGCGCGTCGCAGCGGGCGAGCTGCGGGTCGGCGGCGCGCAGGGCCCGGCTCCAGGTGAGGCGGGCGTGCTCGACGGGCAGGGCGCTGACGTAGTGGTCGGCCGTGATCACGCGCTCGCGGCCACCGTCGCGGGCGGAGACCCGTACGCCGGTGACGCGGCCGCCGTCGCAGAGGACCTCGTGGACCTGGGTGCCGAGGACGAACTCGACGCCGAGGGAGCGCAGGTGGGTCTCCCAGGGGTCGATCCACGCCTCGCTCGTGGGGGCGTTCAGGACGCGGTCGATGTCGGCGTCGGGGCCGTCCATGCCGCGGCCGAGCAGGCCCCACAGCAGCAGGGCCTCGATGATGACGCGGCCGACGGTCCGCGTGGACGCGACCTCCGCGCGCGTGGCGACGAGGTTGCGGGTCTGGCCGATGCCGAGGACGGTGCGGTACTCCTCGCTCATCTCCTCGGCGCGGATGAAGTCCCACCAGGCGACCTTCTCCCACTGGCCCTCGCGGCGGGCCTCGCAGCTGGTGAGGTGGACGAGGAGGCGGTTGGCGAAGTAGGCGGCCTCGTGGGCGGGCAGGCGGGTGCCGAGGTCGAGCACGGACAGGATCTGGTCGCGGATCCAGGACGGGGTCAGGTCGCCGGGGCGGGGAGGGGTGGTGGCCCGGCGGAGCGGGAAGTGCAGGTCCGGGCGGCCCGAGCCGCGGGCGAACAGCGCCTCGGTGCCGGAGCGGAGGTTGCCGCGGACGCCGTCGGCGTTGCCCGCGAAGGGGATGCGCCGCATGGTGTCGGGGAGGTTCCGGTAGAAGCCGGGGAAGAAGCGGAAGCCGTGCTCGCCGGGCAGGGGTGCGCGGCCGCCGGTGCCCGTGCCGGGGACGTCCATCGAGCGGGCCTTGCCGCCGAGGGCGTCGTAGTACTCGTAGACGGTGACGGCGTAGCCGCGCTCGGCGAGTTCGTGGGCGGCGCTGAGACCGGAGACGCCACCGCCGAGGACGGCGACGCCCTTGCCTGCCGAGGCGGAAGCGGCGCTCGCGACACCGGCACCGACACCGGCCACCACACCGACACCGGCACCGGCCACCACACCGGCACCGGCACCGGCACCGACGCCGGCTCCTAACGCGGCCCCGGTGCCCGAGAGGAAGCGTCTGCGCGTGTGGCCGGACTGCTCCTGGGACTGCTGCGCGTGTTCTGTTGTCATGATTCCCGGAGGGTAGGGAGGGGCTCCCGGTGCCGGAAGTCGGCTTCTCGCCACCCACAGCATCCTCACAAACACAGGGAGAGACAGCAGATGCCGAGTGTCTTCGTGCAGGGACGGCCCGTCGACGCGTACCCGAGGCTCGCGCCCGAGGCCCGGAACGGGAAGGTGCGGCGGATCACCGAGGTCGGCGAGGAGGTCCTGCACAAGCCGTGCCGGGACGTCACCGAGTTCGGCCCGGACCTCGCCGCGCTCATCGACGACATGTTCCTGACCATGTACATCGCGGACGGGGCCGGGCTCGCGGCGAACCAGGTCGGGGTCGATCTGCGGCTGTTCGTGTACGACTGCCCGGACGACGACGGGGTCCGGCACGTCGGGCACGTCGTCAACCCGGTGCTGGAGCCGATCGAAGCGGCCGGCCGGAGGCTGCTCGACGAGGCCGAGGGGTGCCTGTCCGTGCCGGGCGCCACGCGGGAGGTGCCGCGTCCGGACCGGGCCGTGGTGCGCGGGTTCGACCGGGACGGCGAGCCGGTCGTGATCGAGGGCACCGGATACTTCGCCCGCTGCCTGGCCCACGAGGCCGACCACTGTGAAGGGCGGCTCTACCTGGACCGGCTCTCGCAGCGCGAGCGCAAGGACGCGCTGCGGCAGATGACGGACCGGCGCGACGAGGTGTACGCGCGCCGGGCCGCCAACATCGAGGCCATGGGCGGCTGATCGACTGAAACGGCCGATGATCGTCTGAACGGCCGAATGGGTCGGCGGCCGGTCAGGCCTTCGGCGCGACCTTGCTCAGCCCGTTGATGATCCGGTCCATCGCGTCGCCGCCCGTCGGGTCGGTGAGGTTCGCGAGGAGCTTCAGCGTGAACTTCATCAGCATCGGGTGCGTGAGACCGCGCTGGGCGGCGATCTGCATGACCTTCGGGTTGCCGATGAGCTTCACGAAGGCCCGGCCGAGGGTGTAGTAGCCGCCGTAGGTGTCCTTCAGGACGCGCGGGTAGCGCTGCAGGGCCATCTCGCGGCCGGCCGGCGTCGGCCGCGCGTGGGCCTGGACGATGACGTCGGCGGCGATCTGGCCGGACTCCATGGCGTAGGCGATGCCCTCGCCGTTGAAGGGGTTCACCAGACCGCCGGCGTCGCCGACGAGCAGCAGGCCCTTGGTGTAGTGCGGCTGGCGGTTGAAGGCCATGGGGAGCGCGGCGCCGCGGATCGGCCCGGTCATGTTGTCGGGGGTGTAGCCCCAGTCCTCCGGCATGGACGCGCACCAGGCCTTGAGGACCTCTCGCCAGTCCAGCTCCTTGAAGGAGTCGGAGGTGTTGAGCACGCCCAGGCCGACGTTGGAGGTGCCGTCGCCCATGCCGAAGATCCAGCCGTAACCGGGCAGCAAACGGTCCTGAGGGCCGCGGCGGTCCCACAGTTCGAGCCAGGACTCCAGGTAGTCGTCCTCGTGGCGGGGGCTGGTGAAGTACGTGCGGACCGCGACGCCCATCGGGCGGTCCTCGCGGCGGTGCAGGCCCATCGCGAGGGACAGGCGGGTGGAGTTGCCGTCGGCGGCGACGACGAGCGGCGCGTGGAAGGTGACCTCGCGCTTCTCCTCGCCGAGCTTGGCGTGCACGCCGGTGATGCGGCCGGTGCGGTCGTCGACGATCGGCGCGCCCACGTTGCACTTCTCGAACAGCCGGGCACCGGCCTTCTGGGCCTGCCGGGCGAGCTGCTCGTCGAAGTCGTCGCGCTTGCGGACCAGGCCGTAGTCGGGGAAGGAGGCGAGGTCCGGCCAGTCGAGCTGGAGCCGCACTCCCCCGCCGATGATCCTCAGGCCCTTGTTGCGCAGCCAGCCGGCCTCTTCCGAGATGTCGATGCCCATCGCCACGAGCTGCTTGACCGCACGCGGGGTGAGGCCGTCACCGCAGACCTTCTCGCGCGGGAACTCGGTCTTCTCCAGGAGCAGTACGTCGAGTCCGGCCTTGGCGAGGTGGTACGCGGTGGTGGAGCCGGCTGGCCCCGCGCCGACGACGATGACATCGGCGGTGTTCTCGGAGAGGGGCTCGGTCACGACACTCACGGCGGGATCTCCCCAAGGTTCGGAATCGGTGTGCCGCCCGGGCACAGGACATGGGCAGTCTATGCAGCGGCGTTGATCACCCTGCTGAAGGGCTGCCTCCACTCCGCACCGACCCGGTCGGCAACGGACAGTAGTCGACTGTCACAGAAAGACACTTGTCGCTTCCGGCCGGTGCGGGGCGGGAGTTACCCTTCCTGTACCGCTGGGGGTGACATCTGTGCACATATCCCGCAAGACACCCGAAGTGCGCGTACCGCATCTGGTCGGTCTGATGGCCGTGGACGCGCGCGAGGCGGCCCGGGCGCGGGGGCTGTCCCTCAACGCGCCGGACCGGCCCGACTTGCACCTCGCCGTCGTCGACTACGTCGTGCGCCAGTACCCGCAGCCCGGCGCCGAGGTGCCGCGCGACTCGATGGTCTACGTGTGGTTCGACTTCGGCCCCGGCGAGGGCGGCGGAGGTGTGCACGAGCCGCGGGTTCCGCGACCGCCGAGGGGCGGGCTCCAGCGTGAGCTGGACGAGCCGGGCGATCCGTACATGGTCCTCAGCTCACCGTAGGGAAGCCCTCTAGGGAAACCTCAGTCCTTCTTGAAGCCCCGGTGCAGGGCCACGATCCCGCCGCTCAGGTTGCGCCAGGCCACCCGCGACCAGCCGGCCTTGCCCAGGCGCTCCGCGAGGGCGGGCTGATCGGGCCAGGCGCGGATGGACTCGGCGAGGTAGACGTAGGCGTCGGGGTTGGAGGAGACGGCCCGGGCGACCGGCGGCAGGGCGCGCATCAGGTACTCGGTGTAGACCGTGCGGAACGGCGCCCACGTCGGGTGGGAGAACTCGCAGATCACGATCCGCCCGCCGGGCCGGGTCACCCGGTGCATCTCGCGCAGCGCGGCGTCCGTGTCCTGCACGTTGCGCAGCCCGAAGGAGATGGTGACGGCGTCGAAGGTGTCGTCCTTGAACGGCAGCCGCGTCGCGTCGCCGGCGGTGTAGGGCAGCCAGGGCTGCCGCTGCTTGCCGACCTGGAGCATGCCCTGGGAGAAGTCGCACGGGACGACGTAGGCGCCGGTGCGGGCGAAGGGCAGCGAGGACGTGCCCGTGCCGGCCGCGAGGTCGAGGACCTTCTGCGCGGGGCGCGCGTCGACCGCCTTGGCGACCTCCTTGCGCCATCGCCGGTCCTGGCCGAGGGACAGCACGTCGTTGGTCAGGTCGTACCGTTCCGCCACGTCGTCGAACATCGAGGCGACTTCGTGCGGCTGCTTGTCCAGGGATGCGCGGGTCACGGGCCCATTCTTGCAGCACCCCCTCACGGCAGGAGCCGCGGCTTGCGTCGCGCCGCCACGTCCTCCACCCACCCGCACAGCAGCACGAACACGGCGATCAGCACCCAGCCCACGCCGAACAGGAACCACTGGCTGTCCAGCGGCAGGTGCGCCTCGAAGGCCGGTACCTCCCAGAACACGTCGATCAGCGGTACGGCGAGGACGAGCGCGATCTCGTGCCAGAGGTAGATCGTGACGGCCCGCGCGTTGAAGACGGTCACGAGCCGGTCGAGGAGCCGGTGGCGGGCCGGCGCCGGCATCGTGATGTGGAAGCGGTCCTTCGCGTACAGCAGCAGCGTCACGAACCCCGCCGACCAGAAGGCCTGCGCGAGCGGGTTCTCGTCGAGGTCGTACGTGCCGTACTCGGCCTGGTGCGCGAGGGCGTACCAGCCGCCGCAGGCCAGGGCGGCCAGCGCGGGCGGCACCACCGCGGCGGGCTTCAGGCGGGCCAGGACGCCGTCGTGGTGGGCGAAGCCGAGGAGCCAGCAGAAGAGGAAGGTCGCCAGGTCCCACAGCGCGGCACCGAGCCGGTCGTCCGGGGGCTGCCACGCGAACCGGAGGACCAGCACCGGGGTCAGGGACGCCGACAGGACGGTGAGGGGCGCGAGTCGGAAGATCCGCAGCAGGAGCGGGGAGAGCAGCACGAACCACAGGTACGTCCGCAGGTACCAGACGATCTCCCAGGCCTGCTCGCCCCAGGCGTCGCCGGGCGGGTCGCCGAGCGGCACGATCCAGTAGAGGATCTGCCGGCCCGGCATCCAGCCGTGCACCAGCATCGCGCCGACGACGAAGACGCCCCAGAACCAGAAGGGTGGCAGCAGCCGCCGGACACGGCTTCTGAGCACCGTGAGCGCGGGGCGACGGAGGGACCGCGCCATCAGCGTGCCGGCCAGGCCGAACATCACCCCCATGGAGGGGAAGACGAGCCCGGCCCAGGCCCATCCGAAGGCGTGGTACGCGACGACACGGACGAGGGCGACCGCGCGGAGGACGTCGAAGTAGCGATCGCGACGGTCCGACGCCGCAAGGGCCGCCCCCACGGCTGCCGCCGCACCGACCGGCGGGGCCGGGCCCACGGCTGGCGCCTCGCCAACCGACGGTGCCGGGCCTACGGCTGCCGCCGCACCGACCGCCGCAGCCGGACCCACGACTGCCGCCGCACCGACCGACGCAGCCGGACCCACGACTGCCGCCTCACCGACCGCCGCAGCCGGACCCACGACTGCCGCCTCACCGACCGCCGCAGCCGGACCCACGGCTGCCGCCGCACCGACCGGCAGAGCCGGGCCCACGACTGCCGCCTCACCGACCGACGCGGCCGGACCCACGACCACCGCTTGGCCGACCGACGGGACCGGGTCCGCGAACGCCGCCTCACCGACTGACGGGACCGGGTCCGCGAACGCCGCCTCACCGACTGACGGGACCGGGTCCGCGAAGGCCGCCTCACCGACTGACGGGACCGGGTCCGCGAACACCGCCTCACCGACCGACGGGGCCGAGTCCGCGGCCATCACCTCGCCGGTGGTCGCGCCCCTGCCGAGCACCGCCTCACCGCCCGCCGACCCGTAGCCAGCCGGCACCTCGCCGACGGCTGACCTACCGACCGGCACCTCGCCGCCCGTCGCCCGGTTGCCGGCCACCGGCCCGAGATGGGCCACCGGTCCGTAGTTGACCACCGGCCCGTCGCCGGCCACCGGCCCGTAGCCAACCGCCGACCCGTCGCCCGCCACCGACCCATAGCCAACCGCCGACCCGTCGCCCGCCACCGGCCCGTAGCCGGTCGCCGCCGCCGAACCAACCGTCGCCCCCTTGCCGGTCCGTGCCTCGCCGACCGCCGTCTTACGCCGCGCCCCCTTGCTGTGCGCGCCCATCAGGCCGCCCCTCCTTTCCGGTCTGGGGCTGGTGGCAGCCGTTCGTGGGTGAGTGAGGAGCAGGAGAATGGGACGCACCTGAGTGGGGGACATACATGGACGTGCTGATCAGGCCCGCACGGGCGACGGAAGCCGGCGTGCTCACCGACCTGGCTCTGCGGTCCAAGGCGCATTGGGGCTATGACGCCGGGTTCCTGGAAGCGTGCCGGGACGAGCTCACCCTCGCCGCGGACGAGGTCGCGCGCCGACGGACCACGGTGGCCGACAGGGACGGCCGCATCCTCGGCTTCGCGACGCTCGAGGGTGAGCCGCCCACCGGCGTCCTGGGCATGATGTTCGTCGAGCCGCAGGCCATCGGCCAGGGGATCGGCCGCCTGCTGTTCGAGCGCACGATCGCCGCCGGACGGGACCTGGGGTTCACGCGGCTCACGATCGACGCGGACCCGAACGCCGAGCCGTTCTACCGCGCGATGGGCGCGGTCCGCGTAGGGGAAGTCCCCTCGGGCTCCATCGCCGGCCGAGTGCTGCCGCAGCTGGTCGTCACCATCCACCGCGCAGACGGCGCCGCTTGACGACGTCATCGGGAAGCCCCCGCCGGGGTCCCGACCTCGCCCGTCCGCTTGAGTTTCTGCCAGCGCAGTCGGCCGCCGGTGAGGGCCGTGACGCAGGAGTGGATGAGGACCAGGTACATCATCTGCCGGTAGGCCAGCTGCTGGAGCGGCATCATCAGCAGGTAGCGGTACTTCTCGCGGTCCAGGCGGAAGGCGTAGGCCGCGCACAGAAGTTGGACGCCCAGCACCGCGCACCAGGCCAGCAGGGACGCCCTGAGGTCGACGAAGATCATCGCGTAGACGGTGAAGACGTCGATGAGCGGGGCGAAGACCGGCGTGACGATCTGGAACAGCACCACCAGCGGCATCCCGACCCGCCCGAAGCGGCCCGAAGGCCCCTTGTCCGTCAGGGACTTGCGGTGCTTCCACAGGGCCTGCATCGTGCCGTAGGACCAGCGGTAGCGCTGGGACCACAGCTGCTTGAGCGAGCCCGGCGCCTCGGTCCACGCGCGCGCGTGCTCCTGGTAGACGACCCGCCAGCCCGCGCGGTGCAGGGCGATGGTGATGTCGGTGTCCTCGGCGAGGGTGTCCTCGCTCATGCCGCCCGCCTGGAGCACCGCCTCGCGGCGGAACGCCCCGATCGCGCCGGGGATCGTCGGCATGCAGCGCAGCAGGTCGTACATGCGGCGGTCGAGGTTGAAGCCCATCACGTACTCGATGTGCTGCCAGGCGCCGATGACGGTGGTGCGGTTGCCGACCTTGGCGTTGCCCGCGACCGCGCCGACCTCCGGATCGGCGAAGGGCTGCACGAGCTGCCGTACGGTGTCCGGCTCGAAGACGGTGTCACCGTCCATCATCACGACGATGTCGTACCGGGCGCTGCGCACACCGTTGTTGAGCGCCGCCGGCTTGCCCGCGTTGGCCTGGCGGATCACGCGGACGTTGGGCATGCCGAGGGACTCGGCGATGTCGGCCGTGCCGTCCGTGGAACCGTCGTCCACGACGATGATCTCGATCGGATGGGTGCTTCGCGCCAGCGAGTCGAGGGTGTTGGCGATGCACTCCTTCTCGTTGTACGCGGGGACGATCACACTCACCGGCCGCGTGACGGTCGGTCCCCAGCTGAAGCGGCGCCGGTTGCGCTGCCGGTGGTGGCGGCGGGCGAGGAGGAGCATCATCCCGAAGCGGCCCATGACGGCGACGCCGACGACCATGAGGCCGACGGACAACGTCGGTACGGCGGCCTCGGCGACGGCGACGGCCGCGACCAGGGCCTTGCCCTCATAGAGGATCGTGCCGGTGGCCTCGCGGTGGGCGGCCTGCAGACGGGTCCCCCCGGCGCCCGGGGCACCGGCAGGGGCCTGCGCCTGTTGCTGGTTCAGGACGCCGCTGATGGTGGTGAAGGTGTAGCCCTTCGCCCGCATCTTCTCGATGTACTTCGGCAGCGCGGCGATGGTCTGCGAGCGCTCGCCGCCCGCGTCGTGGAAGAGGACCGAGGCGCCCTCGTTCTTCTCAGGTGTCGCCCATTGGACGATCTTCGCCACGCCCGGCCGCTTCCAGTCGTCGCTGTCGGTGTCGACGAAGACGCTGGTGTAGCCGTCCTGGCCGAGCTTCTCGTACACGGGCCAGCTGTAGTTGTCGATGGCGTCGGTCTGCGAGGAGTAGGGCGCCCGGAACAGGGTGGTGGTGATGCCGGCCGCGCCCGCCAGCGCGAGCTGGGTCTGCTCCATCTCGCGCCGGACGCGGGCATCGCTCTGGTACGACAGGTCGACGTGCGTGAAGGTGTGGATGCCCACCTCGTGGCCCTGGTCGACCATGTCCTCGACGATGCCGGGGTAGCGCGACACCATCGAGCCGACCAGGAAGAACGTGCCGGGCACGTCGTACTTCTCCAGGATCGCCAGCACCTCGGGCGTCCAGGTCGGGTTGGGGCCGTCGTCGAAGGTGAGCGCGATGGTCTTGTCCGGGACGGAGACGGTCGTGGCCTGTCCGCCGCGGAAGGTGACGATCGGCCCGCCGTTCAGGATGTCGTCGGGTACGTCGCTGGAGCTGGCCCCGGTGCGGACGCGCTGGTCGCCGCCGACCTCGGCGCGCAGATAGCCGTCGAGGAGCATCACGCAGACCAGCGCGAGCAGGAGCAGCAGGGCGAGGATGACGCGCGGCCGCTGCAGCGCGGCGGCCTTGCCCGCGGCCCGCTCCATCCGGGAGGGCGCGCGGCGGCGGCCGCGGGAGGGGGTGGTCGTGGTCATACGGCGGCCCCGGTCAGTCGGAGAGCGCGGCGGCGGACGCGGACGCAGATGCGGATGCGGGCGCAGATGCGGACGCGGACGGAAGCGAGGTGGGGACAGCGGTTCCGGTCACTGCGCCGGGCGGTGCCGTCGGAGCCCCCGGACCGCCGGGCCCGCCGGCGCCGCCGGGACCGCCCCCGGGGCCCGCGCCCGCGAACGGCAGCAACTGCGACGGCGTCAGCGACGTCCCCCAGCCCATGAAGGCCGCGCCCAGCACGGCCGTGTAGCCGAGGCAGCCGGTCCCCAGCAGGAGGCCGATCCGGCGCAGCAGCCGGGCCCGGCGTCCGGAGGTGTCAACGAACACGGGTCCATCGGCGGACTCGTTGCCGCGTTTGCGGCGGCGACCGCGAGGAGCGCGGTTTTCGATGGCAGGCTCGGAATGCATTCCCCGGACACTAGGGCGCCTTTATGTGCCCCAAACTCGGGTTTTCATGTGAGAGACCCGTGAGAAACAGCCCAAGCTGTCCTTTCTCTGAGAGTTCTCGGGAATGCCCGCGGAACTCGCCGTGAGCGACCGACCCCGTGAGACGTTTGCTGCCGGGAAACGTACTTCCTGTCTGACCCCCAGACCTCACGAGAACGGGAGCGCATGTCATGAGGAGTCACCGGAAACCGGCGGCGATCGGGCTGGGCTGCCTGCTCACTCTCGCCACGGCGGGATGCTCCGGCCAGGGCGACGCGACCCCGGCGGCACCCGCGACCCCCACGGCTCCCCCGGTGACGACGGCCACGCCCGGCACCTCGTCACCTGCCGAGTCCGGCACGTCGTACGCCCCTTACGTCAGCTCCACCGAAGCCGCCGGCACCGACTCCGCGGGCTCCCCCACGACGTACAACCTGGCTTTCGTCCTGGCCGACGGCAGCGACTGCACCCCGCGCTGGAACGGCACGCACGCCATCGGCGACTCGGCGGTCGCCTCCCGCATCGCCCGGCTCAAGGAGGACGGCGGCCGGGTCCGGGTCTCCTTCGGCGGCGCCTCCGGCAACGAACTCGCGGCGCACTGCGACAGCGCGTCGGACCTTGCGGCGGCGTACGGAAAGGCCCTCGACGCGGCCGGCGCCGGCCTGGCCGACTTCGACATCGAGGGCGACGAACTGGCCGACTCCGCTTCCATCGCCCTGCGTTCGAAGGCGATCGCCCGATTGCAGGCGGAACGCGAGGACCTGGAGGTCTCCTTCACGCTCCCGGTCATGCCCTCGGGCCTGGGGAAGGACAGCCTGGCGCTCCTCGACTCCGCCAACGACAACGGCGTACAGGTCTCGACCGTCAACCTGATGACCATGAACTACGGCACGTCCTACGACGGCGACATGGGCGGCTACGCCCGCACGGCCGCGCAGGCCGCGCACACCCAGCTGAAGAAGGTCTTCGGCACGTCGGACGCGGCCGCCTGGCGGGGCATGGCGCTCACCTCGATGATCGGTGTCAACGACGTCGACGGCGAGACCTTCACGCTCGCCGACGCCGCCGAGGTCCGGGCCTTCGCCGAGGAGAAGGGCATCGGGTGGGTGTCGATGTGGTCGGCGGCCCGGGACCGCCAGTGCGCGAACGGCTCCGGGTCGGACCAGCCGGCGACCGACTGCAGTGGCGTGCCGCAGAGTGCGGGCGCGTTCGGGAAGGCGTTCGCGGGCTGACGCGGGCCACTGCCCCGGCCGGGGGGCCGGGAGGGGTCGGGGGGCCGGCTTCCGCTCAGCGGCGCCGGTGCACCAGCCGTCCCGCGCACACCGTCGCGAGGCACTCCCCCGCGTCGTCGAAGACGGCGAGGTCGGCGCGGCCGGTCGGGACGATCGCGGTCCGGCGGGCCCGCGGCAGGACGATCACGTCGTTCCGCTCGGCGGCGGCCCGGAGTTCCGCCGAGTCGACGTACTCCTCCAGGACCGCCACCGCGCCCAGCTTCAGCACGGCGTGGACGCGTTCGCGCGGGCTCGGGGCGTCCGGCAGCGGGCCCTCGTGGACGCGGGCCGGGCCGAGGGTCCCGGGCCAGCTGCGCACCCGGGCCTTCGGGAACGCCCCGCGCACGTCGTCGAGGGTCCCGACGGCACCGATCCGGTCCCGTCCGACGACCACGGCGCCGCCCTTGACGGGATCGGAGTCCCAGGTGACGCGGACCGCGTCCGCCGTGTGGATGGTCTCCAACTCTTCTCCGCCGCGCGCTAGTTGGAGGCGATCAGCTTGAGCTCGGGGTGAGCCGTGCCGCCCTCGATGGCCGTGGAGGAGATGTGCGAGACCACACGGTCGTCGACGGGGTCGTTCGCCGGGTCGTCGTGCACGACGAGGTGCTCGTACGTGGTGGACCGCTGCGCGGGCACCCGCCCGGCCTTCCGGATGAGGTCGATGATCTCCATCCGGTTCGACCGGTGCTTGGCGCCGGCCGACGACACCACGTTCTCCTCCAGCATGATCGAGCCGAGGTCGTCGGCGCCGTAGTGCAGGGAGAGCTGGCCGACCTCCTTGCCCGTGGTCAGCCAGGAGCCCTGGATGTGGGCGATGTTGTCCATGAACAGCCGCGCGATGGCGATCATCCGCAGGTACTCGAAGAGCGTCGCCTGCGTGCGGCCCTTCAGGTGGTTGTTCTCGGGCTGGTAGGTGTACGGGATGAAGGCGCGGAAGCCGCCCGTGCGGTCCTGGACGTCACGGATCATGCGCAGGTGCTCGATGCGCTCGGCGTTGGTCTCGCCGGTGCCCATGAGCATGGTGGAGGTGGACTCCACGCCCAGGTTGTGCGCGATCTCCATGATCTCCAGCCAGCGCTCGCCGGACTCCTTCAGCGGGGCGATGGCCTTGCGGGGCCGCTCCGGCAGCAGCTCGGCACCGGCGCCGGCGAAGGAGTCGAGGCCGGCGGCGTGGATGCGCCGGATGGCCTCCTCGACGGACACCTTCGAAATCCGGGCCATGTGCTCGACCTCGGACGCGCCCAGCGAGTGGATCACCAGCTGCGGGAAGGCGTCCTTGATCGCCTTGAAGTGCTTCTCGTAGTACTCGACGCCGTAGTCCGGGTGGTGCCCGCCCTGGAACATGATCTGCGTGCCGCCCAGCTCGACCGTCTCGGCACACCGGCGCAGGATGTCGTCCAGGTCACGCGTCCAGCCCTTGGCGGTGTCCTTCGGGGCCGCGTAGAAGGCGCAGAACCTGCACGCCGTGACGCACACGTTCGTGTAGTTGATGTTGCGCTCGATGATGTACGTCGCGATGTGCTCGGTCCCCGCGTACCGGCGCCGCCGCACGGCGTCGGCGGCGGCCCCCAGCGCGTGCAGCGGGGCGTCCCGGTACAGCACGAGCGCCTCGTCCGGGGTGATCCGCCCACCGGCGGCAGCACGGTCGAGGATGGGCTGAAGGTCGGCCTTCTCGGTCACCGGGCGTCCCTTTCGTAAGGGTTGTGGACGGACCAGCCCAGCGTACGCCAGGGGTTCGGGGGGCAGGACGTCAGGCCGTGTACGCGCCCACCAGCAGGCCGAGGAGTGCGCCGGTGATCAGGAACGGGCCGAAGGGGATGGCCGTTTTGCGGGTGGCTCGGCGGGTGAGGACCAGGGCGGCGCCGTACAGGGCGCCCAGCAGGAAGCCGGCGAAGGTGCCGAGCATCACCGTCGGCCAGCCGTACCAGCCGAGTACGGCGCCGGCGCCGAGGGCGAGCTTGACGTCGCCGAAGCCCATGCCCGCGGGGTTGATGAGGAAGAGGACGAAGTAGCCGCCGCCGAGGGCGAGGGAGCCGAGCAGTGCGGTGGTCCACTCGCCCGCGTGCTCGGGGACGAGGGCGGTGACGCCGAGCAGGGCCAGGGCGGCGGCGGCGAAGGGGAGGGTGAGCGGGTCCGGCAACCGTCGGACGCGGAAGTCGACGGCCGTGAGCAGGACGCCGACGGGGGCGAGGAGCAGCCAGGCGCCGACCTCCGGGCGGGTGCCGGTGGCGGCCGCGAGGGCGGCGCAGACGAGGGCGGTGGCGATCACCAGGGGTGTCGTGCGCGGCCCGTACCCGCCCCCGGCGCACCGCGGGCACGACGCCCGCCCCAGCCAGCCCCTGACGGCGTGCCCGGCGGGGCACGCCTCATGCCACGGCTCCCCCGAGGGGGCCGAGAACCGGTACACCGCGCGCGGCAGCAGCGCTCCCGCCGCCGCGCCCCACAGCGCGGCGGCGAGGACCAGCAGCCCGGTGCTCATCCCGCCGCGGCGATCGTGTCGCGCCACGTCGGCAGCAGCTCGTGCCACAGGGCCTTCTCCGCGCGGTTCTTCTCCATGTGGAACTCGCTCGGCGCGCGCCCCGTGTCCGCGACGAGCAGCGGCAGTTGGGCGTCGGCGACGTCGGACGGGGAGTCGGAGTCGTCGACGGTGAGCAACCGCCCACGCACGGCCCGGCTGCCGACGCCGCGGCCCTGGGGTGGCCTCGGCGCCGTCGCTCCCGACGTACTTCCCGTCGAGCTTGACGAGCTTGAGGTGCGGCGTCGCGGCATGGCGGGTGTCCTGGGGTCGTTGAAGGGCAGAGGGACGCAGATGCAGGCGAGCATACGGAAAGGCCCCGGACCGGATGGTCCGGGGCCTCGCGTGCGCTTTCGTCAGGAAGCGACGGCGGCGTTGAGGTGCAGGTCGGCCGCGACGCCCTGGGGCGAGACGGCGAGGCCCACGCCGCCGCCGACACCGGCGGTGAGGCCGGCAGCCGTCGTCTCGACGTAGAGACCGGCTGCGGCGCCGGCACCCGCGGCGACGCCGCCCGCCTGGCCGCCGGCGATGGTGTCCAGCTCGGCGTCGGACATCTGGGCGGTCTCGATCTGCGGGGTGAAGGCCATGGGAGGCGGTTCCCTTCGGTTCAAAAATCTATTAGTGCTCGAGCGCGACCGATCAAAGCACGTGAGGAGAAGGGGCGGCCAGTCAGTGGTTATCGGGGTGCGGTGGATTTCGGGGGCCGCATTCATGAGTGTGCCCATTCCGTCACCGGGTACCGCGTCTTCTTCACATCTTCTGCCACTTCGCGGTACAGGAATGCAGGACGCACCGTGGGATGTGAGCCTCGCTCAGGTCCTGCCCACCTTTCCTCCGACCTCTCGGTGAACGGTGTGCAGATCCCTCGAAGGTTCCGCCCGGGCTCCTCAGCCGACCGCCGGGGCCGATTCGCTGCCGATGCGGTGTGCGGCAGCGAATCGGCAGCGAATCGGCGTCGGCACTACGCCGTCGGCAACTTGCCGCTCTTCGTGTTGACTTCGCCCATGAAGTCAACGTTCTTCGAGTTCATCCGGTAGACGTTGATCCGGACCTTGTGGCCTTCCGGAATCTGGTACACGCAGTTCGTGTAGGAACTGGTCTGGCACTCACCCTTCTTCTTCCCGGCCGTGACGTCGTAGACCTCGGTCCAGATGTAGTGGCCGTCCTTGCTCAGGTCGTCGACCGTCACGCGCTCGGCTTCCCGCGAGGAGTCGCGCGGCTGGAAAATCACCATCGCGCGCTTCTTGCCGCCCGAGGAGAAGTAGTCGATCGTGTTGGGCTTCGCCGCGGCGCTGGCCGTTCCGATGCCGGTGAAAGTGAGGGCCAGGGCCGTCACGGCCGTGGCACCCAGGCGAACAAAGGACGTCTTCAGGTACACGTTGTGCTCTTTCCCCGCTTCGTTCCTGGGGGGAGCCGGAGCTGTGCTGCGAATCGCAACTCCCCCTGGTCGGCAGTCTTCCTATCACGCCTGATCAACCGCCTGCCGAAACCCGCGCGAAGCGCCGAGTAGAGTGCGGCGCGGACAGCGATCGGACCACGGGGGCACATCGGTGAGAGCCGTCACGGCGAACAGGCATTGCGCAGGACGGATATGGGCGAGCAGCGATGACCGAACCCGGGTCCGCCGGCTGCTTCTCGCCCTCTGCGCGCTGATGGCCCTCTTCGCAACCGCCACCCCGGCCCGCGCCGCGGACACCACCTCCGCCCCCACCCAGGCCGCCTACCTCGCCGACCGGCTCCGGGAGAACCCGGTCTACGTCAGCGACCAGCTCCCCCGCGCCGTACCGCGCTCCACCGCACCGGACTTCGCGCGGATCGCGAAGAAGACCGGCGTGCCGACCTACGTCATGGTGCTCCCGCTCCAGAGCGTCAGGCAGGGCAAGGAGCTTCTCGACGCGGTGCACGACCGGTTGGGCCGGGACGGGTTGTACGTGCTGCTGGACGACAGTTCCGTGACGGACGCCGCTGCGTACGGCGTGCGCGTACCGGCCGACGACGCCTGGACCGTCCAGCTGTACGAACTGCCCTCGGACGCGGGGACGTTGCTGAGCTTCGAGCGGTTCGCGGAGGTCATCGCCCAGGGCGGCGGGAAGGCCGCCGCCCGTGCGGAGGCGGCCCGCGCGGAGTACGAGGACGACGAGCCCGCCGAGATGTACATCGGCCAGGCCGACCGCCGCAACCAGTCGTTCCTGACGGGCATCGCGCTCACCGGCGTACCCCTGCTGATCCTGCTGTCGGCGGCCTACGTGCGACGGGTGCGCCGCCGGTACTCCGGGTCCGGCGAGAGCAGCCGGTCCGGCAAGAGCTCCGAGTCCGGCAAGAGCTCCGGCGCCCGTGCCCCACGCCGGATCCCGGCCCTCGCGGCCGTCCTCGCCTCCGCCGTGGTCGCCGCCGCCGCTGTCGCCTTCACCGCCCTCTCCGTCTTCGACCAGACCAGGTCGAGCGGGGTGCGGCCGCCCACCCCCGCCGAGATGTCCGCCCGGGTCGAACGCGTCGCGGCGGGCCTGGAGCGGGACCCGGTGTACGCCGACCCGGAGAGCCCGCGGGTCCTCGACGCACGCGCGCGGGACCGGCTGCACGACCGGATCAGCGCGTTCCGGCGCTCCGACGGCGGTGGCCCGGTGTTCGTCTCCCTCGTTCCGCAGACGTACGAGAGCGAGGCGGCCGGCGACTCGGAGCTGTTCGCCGCGGCGGTGCACGCCAAGGTCCGTGAGGACGGGGTGTACGTCGTGGCCGACCCGGGCGACGGCACGATCGACGTCTACAACCACGGCCTGCGCCTGGACGCCAACCACCTCTTCCTCGACCTGCCGGACTCCGTCTCCCTGGGCGACAGCCGGGCGGACGAGGCCGACGACCACCTCATCGGCGAGCGCCTCGACGCGCTGATGACCTTCCTGGACAAGACGCCGCGCACGGACCGGCCCGCCGAGGCCTTCGCACCCGCCCCTGCGCCGAGTCCCGCCGAGGAGACCGCTCTCCCGCCGCTGTTCTCCACCGACTTCTGGCCCGGTCTGTTCGTGGGCGCCTTCGCGGCCCTCCTGCTGTGGGCCCTCCTCGCCGGCGTGGCGGAGCTGGTGCTGCGCCGGCGGCGGCCGGCACGCGAGCCGGCCCACCGGCTGGCCCTCACGGCCCCCAGGGAACCGTCGGCGTCCTACCTCCGGCGCACCGCGTTCGCCGAGGTCAGCGCCCTGGCACGGGAGTTCACCGAACCCGGCGACCGCACCCGCGCCCGGGACTGCCTCGACGCGGCGCTGCTCCTGCTCGACGGGGACGTCGATCGCGCCCGGAAAGGGGGGACGGATCCCGCGACCCTGGTCACCGTCATCGTCCTCGCCCGGGCGGGCCGGGCCGCCCTCGCCGGTGAGAAGGCCGACCTGTGCTGTGGCGTCAACCCCCTGCACGGTTCCGGCGTGAGCCTCCATCACGTCCGTGTCTCCACCGAGAACGGCAGCCGGCGCCTGCTCCCCGTCTGCGAAGCGTGCCGCAACACGGCCATCGCCGACCCCCTCGGCGTCCCCGGCAGCCTGATGACGCTGCCGGCCCCGTCCGGCGGCGGCCGCGTGCCGTACTACGACGCGACCGACGGCCCGCTGACCGCCGTACCGAAGGGCATCGCGCGGCTCGTCGACAGGGTGAGGGAGACCGCGAGCGTGCACTGAGGCCGGCCTTCGATGATCAGCCCGGGGGCCGGTCCTCCCGCAGGGCCTCGAACAGGGCGCGGGCCCGTCGGCCGTCCCACTGCACGGCGCTGCCTTGGGGGGTCCGCAGGTCGGGGTCTGCCACGGGCACGTTGAGCTGCCGGCCCCCGCCGGACGCGGCCTTCCGCAGCGCCTCGAACAGCGACATCAGGTCGGGCAGCTCCGTCTCCTCGTCCACGATGAGCGTGTCGAGGCCGGCGCTCAGGGTCGGGAAGGACTTGGACGGGTCGGCGAGGGTGGACGGCGTGGCCGCCTTGCGGGCGAGGGCGGCGAGGAATCTCTGCTGGTTGCGGGTGCGGCCCAGGTCCCCCTGCGCCTCCTGCTTGCGCTGCCGTACGAAGGCCAGCGCCTCGGCGCCGTCGAGGGTCTGGCAGCCGGCGGGCAGGTCGGCGCCGGAGTCCTTGTCGCGCACGGGCCGGTCCAGGCACAGGTCCACGCCGCCGACGGCATCCACCACGCCCACGAAACCGGCGAAGCCGATCTCCGCGTAGTGGTCGATGTGCACGCCGGTGTTGCGTTCCACGGTCCGCACCAGCAGGTCGGGGCCGCCCAGCGAGAACGCCGCGTTGAGCTTGTTCGGGGCGGCCCGGTAGCTCCTGCCGGTGTCGGGGTCGGTGTAGGGCGGGAGGGTCACCCAGGAGTCGCGCGGCAGGCTGAGCATGGTGGTGCCGCCCGCCCCGGTGTGCAGCAGGATCACCGAGTCGGTGCGGCGGCCCTCGGCCGAGCCGGTGTTCAGCTCCTTCCTGTCCCGCGCCGACAGTCCCTCACGGCTGTCGGAGCCCACGACCAGGTAGTTGGTGCCCTCGCCGCGCGGAACCCGGTCCGTGAGCGCGCCGAGGTCGACCTGCTGGTTGAGCCGGGTGTCGGCCCAGACGTACGTACCGGCCCCGCCGAGCAGCAGCACCGACGACAGGACGGCCGCCGTCCGCAGGAACCGGCGTCGCCGGGTGGGACGGCGCCGGTTCCTGCTGCCGCGCCCGCCGCGTGCGGCGAGGCCGCTGTCGTAGCGCCCGGGGGCGGCGGGCGAGGGCATGCCCGGCAGGGGGGCGGTGCGGGTCGAGGGCGGTGGCGCGAGGGAGGGCGCGGGCGGTTCCCGCCGCGGGGTCCACTCGGGAGGGGGCCCTCCCTGCCGGTCGGTCCACTCGGGAGGCGGCCCTCCCCGCCGGTCGGTCCAGTCGCTCATCGGAGCCTCGAAGGTGCTGTGGGGGGTCTCTCAGGTCAGCGCATCGGCACGCTCCTATACGGAACCGGCCCACCGATCTGTTCAGCGGCCGTACCGGACCGCTTCATCCGCTGCCACCGCAGCCGGCTGCCGAGCAGCAGCGCGACCAGCGACTGGATGACGACGAGGTACATCAACTGCCGGTAGACGACGATCTGGAACGGCATCGACCACAGCGCCCGCACCGGTTCGCCGTCGAGTCTCAGCGCGTAGCCGGAGCAGACGACCTGCACGCCGAGGAAGGCGAACCAGACCGCGGCCGACTCCCACGGGTCGCGGAACAGCACGCCGTACAGGGCGTAGACGTCGATGACCGGCGCGAGCAGCGGCAGCGCGACCTGGAACAGCGCGAGGTACGTCAGCCCGCGCCGCCCGAACCGCCCGGCGGGCCCCGTGGCGACCAGCGCCCCGCGATGCTTCCACATCGCCTGCAGGGTGCCGTAACACCACCGGTACCGCTGCCGCCACAACTGCCGGACAGTGGTGGGCACTTCGGTCCAGGCGACGGCGGACTCCTCGTACAGCACCCGCCAGCCGGCCCGCCACAGGGCCATCGTCAGGTCGGTGTCCTCGGCGAGGGTGTCCTCGCTGACCCCGCCGACGCCGATCACCGCGTCCCGCCGGAAGGCCCCGATGGCGCCGGGGACGGTGGGCATGCACTCCAGCACCTCGAACATGCGCCGGTCGAGGTTGAACCCGAAGACGTACTCCAGGTGCTGCCACCGGGCGAGCAGGCTGCGCCGGTTGCCGACCTTGGTGTTGCCGCTGACGGCACCCACGGCGGGGTGCGCGAGCGGCTGCACGATCCGTTCGATGGCGTCGGGCTCGAAGACGGTGTCGGCGTCGACCATCACGACGATGTCGTACCGGGCGTGCGCGAGCCCGGCGTTGAGGGCGGCGGCCTTCCCGGAGTTGGCCTGCCGTACGACCTCCACCCGCGGATCCCCCGTGTTCTCGGCGATGTCGGCGGTCCGATCGCTCGACCCGTCGTCGATGACGACGACCTGCAGTTGCCGGTGGGTGGAGTCCAGCAGCGACCGCAGGGTCGACCCGATCCCGGCCTCCTCGTTGTACGCCGGGACGAGCACGGTCACCGGCCCGGACGTCTCCCGCATCCAGGGCGCCCCGGTGCGGAACCGCTCCAGCCGTCGCACATGGGTCCGGGCGAAGAGCGCGAGCAGCAGCAGCCGCAGCACGCCCAGCCCGCCGGCGACACCGAGGATCCAGATCATGGCGGTGGAGAAGGCACGCCCGAGACCGGTCACCTGGACGAGCCCCCGCCCCAGCCACCGCTCGGCGAGGGACGGGGAGGCGTAGGGCACGAGCCCGAGCCCGTCGGAGACGGTGGTGAACCGGTCGACGCCCCGGTTCTTCAGCAGCCTGCGCGCCTCCTGGTACGCGCTCTCCGTCTGACTGAACTGCCGGACGATCCCCTGCGCGGGCCTCTTCGCCCCCTTGTCGGCGGCGACCAGCACGTACCCGTACCCGGTGGCCCGCCGCGCCGCCTGCCATTCGCGGCCGCACAGGGTGTCGGGCGTGGTGGTCCTCGGCATCCGCAGCAGGTTGGTACGCACCCCGGCGGTTCCCGCGAGGGCGGTCTGGGTCAGTTCGAGCTCGGCCCGGAACCGGGGCGCGGAGGACTCCCCGAGGACCGCTCCCGTATACGTGTTGGACCCGATCTCATGCCCCTCGGCCCGGATACGCCGCATCAGCTCCGGATGCCGGGCGGCCTGGGCGCCGTGCACGAAGAAGGTGGCGCGCGCCCTGTTCCTGCGGAGCAGGTCGAGCAGCCGGGGTGTCCAGACGGGGTCGGGCCCGCCGTCGAAGGTGAGCGCGACGGTCCGGGCGGGCATGGCCCCGCTCCGTATCCCGTCCCGATTGATCCCGATCACGGGCCCGCCCCCGGCGACGCCCTCAGGCACGGGCGAGACACACGGCGTCCGCGCCTTCGCGGCGTCGACCTCGTGCCGTGTCCAGCCCTCGAAGACCAGCAGGGCGAGAACGAGGGGGAGCGTGAGAGCGAGAAGCAGCCAGTGGGCTCGAGGGTCTCGGGATTGTTTGTGGCGGGGTTTGGAGCGGCGGGGTGGGGCCGGGGTCCGGAGTGGTGGGGAGGGGGGTGTGGGGGGTAGGTCGGCGGGGGTCAGGGGGCGTCACCGCCCCCGGGCACTTCTTCTCGGCCTCCTCGGGAGACGCCGCCTCGTCTTGGCTTCCTGTGCTTGCTGTTGTGGGGGGAGCGCATGGGGCGCGAGTGTAGTTACGGGCCGTCGATTGCATGGCCGTAACAGCAAACTCCCCCAGGACCCCGCATCGCGGAGGACGGTCGGCGCTCCCATCACACCGGGCAAGGGAATGCTGCGGCACACAGGCCACGGGATAGGCCGGATGATCCCGTGGCCTGGCGCCGTCCGGGATCACACCGCCGGCAGTGCGTAGACCTCTGCCCCGTGGGTCACGAGCAGCCGGTTGCCGGCCAGGGCGGCCTGCCACGGCTCGCCGGTCTCCTTGTTGTCGTCGTACACCCAGCGGCCCTTGCCCGTCTTGGCGTTCAGGGCGAAGACACCGCCGCCGTCCAGCGGTCCCGAGGCCCCGTACAGGGTGGTCCCCGCCTTCAGGAACGTCTGCGGGGGCTCGTCGGCGCCGGGGTCCTCGCACAGCCAGAGACGCTTGCCTGTCTTGGCGCTCACGGCCCAGACACCGCCGTCGAAGTCGGCGGCGTAGAGCACACCGTCGATGGCGGTCGGGTTGTGGAAGCCGCGTCGGCCGTTGGGCGACAGGGACCACCGCCTGTTCCCCGTCTCCGCGTCGAGCGCGGTGAGTTGCTCGCCGGGCAGGAAGACCAGCCCGTTCGCGACGGTGGGCCGCCAGCTCCACTCGTCACCGATCTTCCGGGTCCACAACTGGTCGCCGGTGGCGGTGTCGCGCACGGTGACGTTGAGATTGGAGTCGGTGTAGACGAGGTGCCTGCCCGAGACGGTGCCCTGGACGTCGTAGTCCTTCGTGCCCCAGTCGCGCCGCTGGACCCACACCTTCCGGCCGGTGGTGTGGCTGATGGCGGCGACGGCCGTGCGGTAGTCGGTGGCGCCGCGGGACTCGCCGTAGTCCTTCGCCGTGACGTACACGTTGCTGCCGTCGACGGCGATCGTGCCCTCGACGGTCAGTGCCTTGCCGAGCCGGCTGCGCCAGGACTCCTCACCGGTGCGTACGTCGTAGGCGACGAGGACGCCGTCGTAGTCCCCGTCGGCCAGGTACACCTTGCCGTCGTGGAACAGGAGCGGGGCGCCGGGGCGGCAGATGCCCGGCTTGGACCAACGGGCGTCTCCGGTCGCCACGTCGTACGCCACCAGGGGATCACCACTGACCAGCAGCAGGCCGCCGTAGGTCAGGAGCGGCTCGTCCGGGGCGGTGCTGTCCGGGTCCGCGCTCTCATGCCACAGGGGCTGCGGCGCCACCCCGGCCGGAGGCGTGGTGAAGTTCTCCCCGACCGGCCGGCCCACGCCTCCCTTGCCGCCTGCGGCGTCGGACGCGTCGCCGTCCCGGCCGAGCAACCACGCGGTGCCGCCGCCGATCGCCGCGACGGCCGCCGCACCGCCGAGGGCGAGCGAGAGAGCGCGACGGCGCGAGGGACCGGAGCCGGTGGGGGCGGCGGAGCCCACGGGCACGGTGCCCGGCGCGGGCGTGCCGGGGACAGAGGGCGGGGCGCCGTAACCGAATGTGCCGTTGCCGCCGGGAGGTGTGCCGTAAGGAGGGGCGGAGGGGCCGCCGTAACCGGGCGCGGGGGGAGTGCCGTAACCGGGTGTCTGCGCGTAGCCGTATCCCGCCGCCGGTGTGGGGGCGGGCGCCGGCGTGCCGTCCAGCGTCGTCGGCGCGGGGCCGAAGGTCCCTGCCGTCGCCGGTGCCGGTGCCGGTGCCGGTTCCTGGGGAGCGTCCAGGTCCAGGATTCCGGCCGCATGGGTGGCGATCGTCGACGCCACCGCTGACGGCAGCCAGTCCCTGAGCAGACCGTCGACGCCCTGCGGGGCGAGCGCTGTGGCGATCTCCGAGGGCGTCGGCCGTCCGGCGGGATCCTTGAGGAGACAGGCGCGGACGAGGCCCAGCAGCGACTGCGGTACGCCGGTCAGGTCGGCCTCGCCGTGCACGACTTGGTAGAGCATCGAGGCGTGCGAGGCGGTGCCGTCACCGAAGGCCGGGTGGCCGGTCGCGGCGAAGGTGAGGACGGCGCCGAGCGAGAAGACGTCGCCTGCGCTGCCGACGTCCTGGCCCAGTGCCTGCTCCGGCGGCATGTAGCCGGGCGAACCGACCACCACCCCCGTCTGCGTCATCCGGTTGCCGTCCACGGCCCGCGCTATGCCGAAGTCGATGACCCGCGGCCCGTCCGCGGCGAGCAGGACGTTGGAGGGCTTGAGGTCCCGGTGGATGAGGCCGGCCGCGTGGATCTCCTGGAGGGCGGCGGCAAGGCCGGCGGCCAGAGCGCGCACCGTGTGCTCCGGCAGCGCGCCGTGCGCGGCGACCACGTCCGTGAGGTCGGGGCCGAGCACGTACGACGTCGCCAGCCACGGCAGCGGCGCGTCCGGGTCGGCGTCCACGACCGGCGCGGTGTAGCGGCCCGACACCGCCTTGGCTATCTCGATCTCGTGCCGGAACCGGGCGCGGAAGTCGGTGTCCGCGGCGAGGTCCGGCCGTACGACCTTGACGGCGACGGTACGGCCGCCGGGCGACCGGGCGAGGTAGACGCGGCCCATTCCACCGGCGCCGAGTCTTCGCAGAAGGCGATAGGTGCCCAACTCCCGCGGATCATCCGGTTGCAGTGTGTCCATGCCGGGCCTTCCCCGTTGCGAACCGTGCCTGGAACATCCGGTTCGTGTGATGGTCTTCGCTATCGCAGACACAGTAGTGACCATGGGGAACTGGCAGGGCGGGTGGGCGCGTCGGCTGTGGAGTACCCCTACCGCACCTTCGACATCCGAGCCTGCGGACGCCCCGACTCCGTGCTCTCCGAGCGGTACTGGAGGTCATCGCCCACCGGTGTGAGGTGGACGGTCGTGGGGGCGGGGTTGCAGCCGCCGTGGTTGGTCTTCGCTCCGACGGACGTCGCGACGAGCTCCTTCTTCGTCACCTGCTTCAGGGTCAGTACGTCGACGCAGACGCCGCCGATCTGGTCGGTCTGGCGGAGCCGTCCCAACTCCTGACCGACCGCGGCCTGTTCGACCGTGATCCGGAACGTGCCGACGGGCAGCCGGCCGTCGAGGGCGGTGCCCTGGCCCTCCCAGGTGCCGAGGTAGGCGGCGGGCACCGTACCGGAGGGGGCGGAGCTCGCGGTCGCCCCGGGCGGCGAGTAGGCGTCGCCGCTGCCCGAACCCGCGTCGTCCTGGCCTTCCCCGCCCGGCAGCAGGTCGAGGACGAGCACGGACCCGATCGTCACGGCCGCCATCGCCCCCGCGACGGCCAGCGCCACGGTGCAGCTCAGCTTCCGCACCCGCCCTCCGCCCTCGGGCGTGGAGGTCGCGGCGACGGAGACGGAGAGCTTGCCGGGCCGACGGCCCCCGGAGGGGACGACGGTGTCCTCGCGGTGCCCGTCGCGGGGTTCGGGTACGGGTACGGCGGCGGGAGCTGGTGCCGCTGATGCCAGTGGTGCCGCTGATGCCGATGGTGATGCCGGCGGTGCGGGCATCGGTCCGTCCATCACCGGCGGCGGCCCGAACACCCCCGCGGCGGCGCCTGCCCCGCCCGCGTCCGGCTCCCCCACGGACGGACTGCTGAACCCCACCGGTCCCGAGGGCGCGCCCGTCCCCGTCGCCTCCAGGTTCAGCAGCCGCACGGCGCTGCGGCTCACCTGCTCCACCAGCGTCCCCGGCAGCCACCCGCCCGCCACCAGCCGGGCCGCTCCCTCGGGGGCGAGCCGCCGGGCCAGTTCCGCGGGAGCCGGCCGCGCGCCCGGGTCCTTCGCCAGGCAGGCCGCCGTCAGGGAGCGCAGCTCCCCGTCCAGGAGGCCGAGTTCCGGCTCCTCGTGGACGACCTTGTAGAGCAGGGCCGCCGAGGAGTCCCCGGGGAAGGGCGGTGCGCCGGTCGCCGCGTACGCCAGGACCGCGCCCAGGGAGAAGACGTCCGCCGCGCCCGTGACGCCGTGGCCCAGGATCTGCTCGGGCGACATGTAGCCGGGCGAGCCGATCGAGACGCCCGTGGACGTCAGGGACGCCGTGCCGTCCGTGGCCCGGGCGATGCCGAAGTCGATCAGCAGCGGGCCGTCCAGGGTGAGCAGGACGTTCGACGGCTTCACGTCCCGGTGGACGAGGCCCAGCTCGTGCACCGCCGCCAGCGCCTCGGCGAGCCCCGCTCCCAGGGCTCGTACGGTGGGGGCCGGCAGCGGACCGCCGTCGGCGACCGCGGCGGACAGCGAGGGGCCCGCCGCGTACGCCGTCGCCACCCACGGCACGCGCGCCTCCGGGTCGGCGTCCAGCACGGGTGCCGTCCAGGCGCCGCCCACCCGGCGCGCGGCGTCGACCTCGCGCCGGAACCGGGCCCGGAACTCGTCGTCCAGCGCGAAGTGCGGGTGCACGATCTTCACCGCGACCGTGCGGCCGCCGGCGCTGCGGCCCAGGTAGACCCGGCCCATGCCGCCGGAGCCCAGCCGGCCGAGCAGCCGGTAGGGACCCACGACGGTGGGTTCGTCGACGTCGAGCGGCCGCATGGGCGTCACCCCTCCCCCATAGGCACGCGTCCCCCGTGGGCAGGTCCCCCGTGGGCATGTCCCCTCCCAGGGATGTCCCCGTGGGCATGTGCAGGCCTTCGCCGGCCCCCGTACGCGCGCACTCCCCAGCAGAGTAGTGCCGGAGCGGCGCCCGGCTCACGGCTGGAGCAGGTCCACCTTCACGTCCGCCGGGAAGCCGGTCGTCGGGCCGACGCGGCGGGCGAACTCGGCGACGGCCTCCAGCTGCGGGCCGCCGAAGCGGAAGTCGAGGGTGGTGAAGTAGCGGGCGAGGGTCGCCTCGTCGAAGGCCTCCCAGCGGGCGGCCTGCTCGGCGACCTTGCCGACCTCTTCGAGGGAGAGATTGCGGGAGTCGAGGAAGGCCTCGTGCACCCGGCGGGTGAGGACCGGCTCGCGTTCCAGGTAGTCGCGGCGCGCCGCCCAGACCGCGAAGACGAACGGCAGGCCCGTCCACTCCTTCCACAGCGTCCCCAGGTCGTGCACCTCCAGCCCGAAGCGCGGCCCGTCGAGCATGTTCGCGCGCAGCGCCGCGTCGCCGATGAGGACGGCGGCCTCGGCCTCCTGCATCATCAGGCTGAGGTCGGGCGGGCAGGTGTAGTAGTCCGGCTGGACGCCGTAGCGCTCGGCGAGGAGCAGCTGGGCGAGGCGGACGGAGGTGCGGGAGGTCGACCCGAGGGCGACGCGGGCGCCGTCGAGCCGGTCCAGGGGGACCTGCGAGACGATCACGCAGGACATGACCGGGCCGTCGCAGCCGACGGCGATGTCGGGGAAGGCGACCAGGTCGTCGGCGTGCTTGAGGAACTCGACCAGGGTGATCGGACCGATGTCGAGATCGCCCTGCACCAGCTTCTCGCTGAGCTTCTCCGGAGTGTCCTTGGTGAGCTCGAAGTCGAGGAGCGTGCCCGTTCTGGCGAGCCCCCAGTAGAGGGGCAGGCAGTTCAGGAACTGGATGTGGCCGACGCGCGGCCGGGTGCGAGGATTGTCCACATCGTGAGGCTAGCCCTCACGGCGTACGGACCGGCGCGCGGCCCCGGTGTCGGCGCGCGGCCGGGGGGCATGCGCCTTCACGGCCAGTCGGCCGGGGATGTTCAAACATTCGGGTGACGTGATCTTGACCCCTATTGCTTTCCGGTGGTCGCGTGCTAGGCTCGTCGCAAGTTGCAGTTTGGTTTCCCTTGCAGTACAGAGCCTGCGGAGCATGTGACCGCGGGCTCTCGTCATTCTCAGACGTATGCAGTTGTGCAGAATTCATCTTCACACTTGCTGGTTCTGGAGCAGGGCAACCCTTTTGAGCCCAAGGAGGGCTTATGGCTACCGGAACCGTTAAGTGGTTCAACGCCGAAAAGGGCTTTGGTTTCATCGCCCAGGAGGGCGGCGGCCCCGACGTCTTCGTCCACTACTCCGCGATCAACGCGACCGGATTCCGGTCCCTCGAGGAGAACCAGCAGGTGTCTTTCGACGTCACGCAGGGTCCGAAGGGCCCGCAGGCTGAGAACGTCACGCCGGTCTGATAGCAGTACCCAAGGAGCCCCGCGCCGTCAGGCGGCGGGGCTCCTGCCTTTTCCCGGGGCGCCCCTTCGTGAATTCTGGGCGAATTCTTCTCGCCACTGCCCGGACTCGAGAGAATGTTCGGATGCGGAACGACGAACAGAACAGTGGATCCCCCGGGACCAACCACCTCGCGACCGGCCTGTCACTCGGCCTCTCCCTCGGCGCGGCGACCGGGCTGGTGCTCGGTATCACGGTCTTCGACAACCTGGGCCTCGGCCTGGCCCTCGGCCTGGGCCTGGGCACGGCGATCGGCGCGGGAGCGGGCCTGGGCGCCGCGCGGGGGCGCGAGGGGCAGGGGACGAGCTCGCCGGGCGAGGAGTAGCCCCCGGCCCGGACGGGGAGTAGGCCTCCGGCCCCCGGGCGGGGAGTAGGCCTCCGGCCATCGGGCGGGGGACATGGGCTCAGGCCCCCAGGCGAGAGACATGAGCCCGCCACGCGCAGGGCGGGGAGGGCAGCCACGCGGGCAGGCAGCGCCGGGCACGAACCGGCGAGCGCGAGGCAGGCCCGCCGGGGGGCGGCCCGCTCCCCCGAAGGGCAGGGGCTCGGCCACAGCCGTGAAGGCCCGGCAGGCCCGGCAGGCCCGGCAGGCCGACCAAGCGCACGACCCCGGGCCTCAGCCTCTCAGGCGAAGCCCGGGAGGCGGCCCGCGCCCCGAAGGCAGGGACGGGCCACCGACCGAAGCCCCGGGGACGAGCCGGCGGGCGAAGACCCGGAGGGCGAGCCGCCGGCGGAAGCCGGGGACACGGAACACCCAGGCACGGAGTCGCCCAGCCCCGGGCAACAGTCAGGAGCGGACAGGCGGGCCGGAAATGGTCGGTCGGGCGTGCCCGGGTCGTAGGCTCCCGGGCATGGCCGACGTCGACTTCCTCACCGAGACCCGTACCTTCTACGACACCATCGCCGAGGACTACGCCGAGCACTTCCGGGACGCCGGTGTGGGCACGGCGCTGGACCGGGGGCTGCTGACCGGGTTCGCGGAGCTCGTCGGCGCCGGGGGCGAGGTCGCCGACCTCGGGTGCGGGCCCGGCCGGGTGACGGGGTTCCTGGCGGCCCGGGGGCTGTCCGTGTTCGGCCTGGACCTGTCGGAGTCGATGCTCGCGATCGCCCGCCGCGAGAATCCCGGACTGCGGTTCGTGCAGGGCTCGATGCTGGAGCTGGACCTGCCCGACGGTGGGCTGGACGGTGTCGTGTTCTGGTACTCGACCATCCACACCCCGCTGGACCGGCTGCCGGACCTCTTCGCCGAGTTCCGCCGCGTCCTGCGCCCGGGAGGCCACCTGATCGTCGCCTTCCAGGTCGGTGACGAGCCGCGTCGCCACGAGGGCGCCTTCGGCCACCAGGTGGCGCTGGACTTCCGCCGCCGCCGGCCGGAGCGGATCGCCGCGCTGCTGGAGGAGGCCGGGTTCACCCTGCGCTCACGCACGGTGCGGGAGCCCGACGAAACCTTCGGCGAACCGGTCGCCCAGGCGTGCCTCGTGGCCCGCAAGCCGGCGGCTGTCGCCTAGGCCAGCCCCCCCCCCGCTGCCACACCAACACCGCCTCTACAACACCCCCGCGCAATCCCTCGCCGCGATGTACCCGAACGTCATCGCCGGGCCGATCGTCGAGCCCGCCCCGGCGTAGCTGTGGCCCATGACCGCCGCGCTCGCGTTGCCCGCGGCGTACAGGCCCGGGATCACCGAGCCGTCCTCGCGCAGCACGCGGGCGCGGGCGTCGGTGCGCAGGCCGCCCTTGGTGCCGAGGTCGCCGGGGACGATGCGGAAGGCGTGGTAGGGCGGGAGCCAGAGGGGGGCCAGGCAGGAGTTCGGGAGGACCGACGGGTCCGTGTAGTAGTGGTCGTAGGCGCTGTCGCCGCGATGGTGGTCGGGGTCCTCGCCGCGCAGCGCGAGGGTGTTGAAGCGGTCGACCGTGGTGCGCAGGGCGGCCGGCGGGACGCCGATGGACGCGGCCAGGGCGTCCAGGGTCCAGGCCTTGTGCGCGGCGCCGGAGTCGTACCACTCGGCGGGCAGCGGCAGCGTCGGGGCGATGTCCTTGAAGAGGTACCGGTTGCGGTAGTTCTGGTCGACGATCAGCCAGGACGGGATGGCCGGGTCGGTGTCGTGGACGTCGTACATGGTGTGGACGACGTCGCCGTAGGGCGCGGCCTCGTTGACGAAGCGCCGGCCTGCGGCGTTGACCAGCAGGCCGCCGGGCAGGGTGCGTTCCGCGAGGCAGAAGTACGGCCGGCCGGGCAGCGGGATCGCCGGGCCCCACCACGCGTCGTCCATCAGGTCGAGGGCCGCGCCGAGCCGCTCCCCGGCCCGGATGCCGTCGCCGGTGTTCTCCTTGGCGCCGACGGTCCAGTCCGTGCCGATGGGCCGGCGCTGGAAGCGTTCGCGCATCGCCGCGTTGTGCTCGAAGCCGCCGGAGCCGACGATCACGCCCCGGCGGGCGCGGACCAGGCCCGGGGCGCCGTCGCGGGTGACGACGGCTCCGGTGACGGTGCCGTTCTCGACGTGCAGGTCCGTCAGCGGGGTGTTCAGCCACACCGGGACCCCGGCGGAGGCGAGCCCCGCGCGCAGGCCCGCCGCCAGCGCCTGCCCCATCGTCAGGGGCTTCTGCCCGAGCGCCGCCGCCTTCGCGCCCCGGGCGAGGCACTGCGCGGCGACCGCGGCGCCCCGGGCGTTCACGGCGGCCAGGGCGAGCCACTTGTAGTCGGCGCCGAAGACGACCATGCCGGCGGGGACGTCCATGTACGGCGGGTTCAGCCGGGCCAGTTCGGCGCCGAGGACCCTGCCGTCGAGCTGGTCGGGTTCGATGGAGCGGCCGTTCGGGAGGCCGCCGGGGAGCTCGGGGTAGTAGTCGCTGTAGCCCTCCATCCAGCGGAAGCGCAGGGGGCTGTGGGCCATGACGAGGGAGAGCGCCGCCGGGCCGTGGGCGAGGAAGGCGCGCTGCCGGTCGGCGGGGACGTCCCGGCCGACGACCGCGGCGAGGTAGGCGGCGGCCTTGGCGGGGGTGTCCGGGACGCCGGCCGCGAGGATCACGGAGTTGTTGGGGATCCAGATCCCGGCGCCGGAGCGGGCGGCCGATCCGCCGAAGGTCGGCGCCTTCTCCAGGACGACGCAGCTCAGGCCCTGCCGGGCCGCGGTCAGCGCGGCGGTCATTCCGGCGGCTCCCGACCCGATGACGACGACGTCGTACGTGCCGAGCGGGCGTAAGTCGGCGGCGTGGGCGCCCTGTTGGACTCCCGCGGCGACGGCGAGCCCGGCCCCGGCGGCACCGGCCAGCAGTCGTCTTCGGGACGGGGATCCGGGAGTCCCTGCGGAGTGCGTACCTGTGGTCATGGCGGCTCCAGCCCGGCAGCGAACAGGAAGGGAGGGGACTTTCGCGCGGGCGCCCGGAGAAGTCAAGGGCCTTGGCCCGTAAGGGAGTTCTCCCTCAGGCCCGCGTGCCGGTCCCGGTGGGGACCTCGCGCCGGGCGGGGCCGGAATCCCCGGGCGCCGCGGAGCCCCCAGAGCCCCCGGAGCCCCCGGAGCCCCCCGACGTGAACTCCGGCAGCATCGTCGCCAGCCCCAGCACGGCCATGCCCGCACCGAGCCAGAGGGCGGCGCGCAGACCCCGGGCCTCGATGGCGACGGCGCCGAGGGAGGAGCCGAGGATGACGCCGAGGGTGATGAAGGAGGAGTGGACGGTGTTGACCAGGGGGCCCGCGTTGCCGGTCCGCTGGACGCGGGTGACCATCGCCGGGTTCATCGTGACGCCGACCAGTCCGATGCCCAGCATGCAGACGACGGCGGCGACGGGCAGGTCGGCGAGGAGCGCGAAGCCCGTGAGGAACAGCGCGTTGAGCAGCAGGCCGGTGGCGAGGACGGGCACGGTCCGCCGGTCGGCGAGACGGCCGACGACGGTGTTGCCGACGACGGTGGCGGCGCCGTAGGCGATGAGCAGGAGGGGGACGGTGCCGCCGGCGAAGCCGGTGACCTCGGTGAGGATCGGGTTGAAGTAGCTGAAGGCGGAGAAGGTCGCGCCGATGATCAGCGTGCTGGTGGACAGCACCAGCCAGAGCTTGGGGTTGCGGAAGACGCCGAGTTCCGAGCGGAGTCCGCCGCCGTCCCCGAGGCGCGCGAGGCGCGGTACGCCGACGAGGGTCACGGCCGCGGCGACCAGGGCCAGGCCCGATATCGCCCAGAACGCGGCCCGCCAGCCGTACCGCTCGCCGACCAGCGTGGACAGGGGCAGGCCGAGCAGCGTGCCGAGCATCAGCCCGTTCATGACGACCGCGATGGCCCGGCCGCGCAGCTCCGGGCGGGCGAGCCGGACGCACAGGGAGACGGCGACGCCGAAGAAGGCCTGGGAGGCCACGCCGGTGATGACCCGGGCGACCGTCATCACGGCGTAGCCGGGCGCGGTGGCGGCCAGGACGTTGCCGGCCAGGAAGACGGCGAAGAGGGTCAGCAGGGCGGTGCGGGGGGCGAGTCTGCCCACCGCCATGGTGAGGAAGGGGCCGCCGGCCGCCATGGCCGCGGCGAAGACGGTGATCAGGTACCCGATCTGCGGGACGGTGACGTGCAGGCCCTCCGCCATCTGCGGCATCAGCCCGGCGACCACGAACTCGCTGGTCACCATGGCGAAGATGCCGAGCGCCAGGACGTATACGGCACGGGGCACGGGAGACTCCTCTGCTCCGGGGGGACCGGGCGCCTGCTCTCGGTCCAGAGTTATGTATTGGTCAGTTCAAAACTGGGGCATGCCGGGGTGAAGGGGCATGCACCCGCCCGAGGAAGCCGAGGCCCCCCTCCGCCGGATTCAGGACCCCAGCGCGTCCATGGCGGTCTCGGCGATCATCTCCAACTCGGCCCGGCCGGCGCCGCCCTGGCTGGAGACGCGCAGCCCGGCGACCGTCGCGTTGAGGAACCGGGCGAGTGCCTCCGGGTCACGCGAGGCGGTGATGCTGCCGTCGCGCCGGCCCTGCTCCAGCACGGCGCGGTAGGCGGCCAGGCGCCGCGCGGTGTCACGCTCCAGCACCGCGGCCGCCGCGGGGTCGCGGTCGGCCAGCTCCACGACGGTGTTGACGCCCAGGCAGCCCAGGGCCCGTCCGGAGTCGATCCGGCACTCCGCCTCGCTCTCGACGACCTGGGTGAGCAGCGCGCGCACCCGGTCGGCGGCCGGCCGCTCCAGGTCGTCCAGCACCGCCGTCTGCGCCGCCGTCATGGTGTCCAGGTAGTGCGCGAGCGCACGCTCGAACAGGTCGTGCTTGCTCTGGAAGGTGTTGTAGATGCTGCTGCGCCCCAGACCGGTGGCGTCGCACAGGTCCTGGGTGGAGGTGGCCTCGTAACCCCTCTCCCAGAACACGCGCATCGCCGCGTCCAGAGCCCGCTCCTCGTCGAACTTCCTCGGCCGGGCCATGGCAGGACGCTAGCACAATTTTGGACTGATGATTCCAATACCCGGGGTTCCCGCGCCCTGAGGGCCGGTCTACTCCAGGCCGATCGCCGCGCAGTCCGCCTTGTACTTCGGGGTGCAGATGTCCTTCACGGTGTACACGCCGTCCGTGATCACCGTCTCCTTGATGTTGTCCTTGGTGAGGGCGACCACCGGCACGAGCATCGCGGGGATGTTCTTCTGCGTCGGGCTGTCGACCGTCTCCCGGGTCAGCGCGGCGAACTCGATCGAGCGGCCCTGGACCTTCGCCACGGCGATCTTCGCGGCGTTCGTCGCCTCCAGCAGGAAGGGCTTGTACACCGTCATGTACTGCTCCCCCGACACGATCCGCTGCACGGCGTCCAGGTTGGCGTCCTGCCCGGTCACGGGCGGCATCCTGGTGGCGCCCGCCTCCTTGAGCGCCTCGATGACGGCGCCGGCCATGCCGTCGTTGGCGGAGTAGACGGCGTCGATGTTGTTCAGCCCGACGGCCTTGATCGCCTTCTCCATGTTCGCCTTGGCGATCGCGGGCTTCCACTCCTTGGTGTCGTACTGCTCCACGATGTCGACCTGGCCCTGGAGTTCGCCGAGCGCGCCGCTCTTGAACCGGGCCGTGTTGGGGTCGGCGGGGTCGCCGTTCATCATGACGACCTTGCTCTTCTCGGCGTTCTCGCCGAGTTCGCTCATGATGGCGCGGGCCTGCACCTGGCCGACGAGTTCGTTGTCGTGGGAGACGTAGGCGTCGATCGGGCCCTCGGCGAGCCGGTCGTAGGCGATGACCGGGATGCCGGCGTCCTTGGCCTTCTGCACGTCCGGGGCGATGGACTTGGAGTTCAGCGCGTCGACGAGGATGACGTCGACCTTGTCGGCGATCATCTTCCGGAACTGCTCGCTCTGCCGGGCGACGCTCGCCTCGGCGTTGGCGTAGCGGACCTTGCCCTTGTTCTCCGTGAGGGAGGCGACCTCCTGCCTGATGAGCGGGTAGTCGAACTTCTCGAAGCGGGCCGTGTCCCGGTCGGGCAGCAGGAGGCCCACGGTGATGTCGTTGCCCTTCTTCACGGCGGCGTCGTCGCTCCCCTCGTCGCCGCACGCGGTGAGGGACAGGACCGACACGGAGGCCGCCAGGGCTATCGCGACGGGGCGCACAGCGGTCCGACGGGTGTTACGCGCTTTCACTGGTGGTGCCTTCCGATGGGGGGCATCGCTACGAGGTGTATGGGGTGGCTGAAAGCCAACGGGCACACGCCTTGCGCCGTCAAGAACCACGTGTGAAGGGATCGCAAAGGTGCCTCACCGCGTGTACAGGCCCTCCACCTCGGCCGCGAAGGCGCGCAGGACCGCTTCGCGGCGGAGCTTCATCGACGGGGTCAGATGGCCCGCCTCCTCCGTGAAGTCCTCGGGGAGGATGACGAAGCGGCGGATGGACTCCGGGCGGGAGACCATCTTGTTGGCCTCGTCGACGGCGCGCTGGAGGACGGCGCGGAGTTCCTCGTCGTCGACGAGGAGGCCGGGCGGGACGGGGTGTTTGCCGTTCATGCGGCGCCAGTGGGTGATGCCGGCCTCGTCGAGGGTGATCAGGGCGGAGACGTAGGGGCGGCCGTCGCCGAGGACGAGGCACTGGGAGATCAGCGGGTGGGCCCGCAGCCAGTTCTCCAGGGGCGCCGGGGCGACGGACTTGCCGCCCGCGGTGATGAGGAGTTCCTTCTTGCGGCCGGTGATCGTGAGGTAGCCCTCGTCGTCCAGTTCGCCGATGTCGCCGGTGGCGAGCCAGCCGTCGGGTGCGGCGGGGACGACACCGCCGGCCTGGGGGTCCCAGTAGCCGCGCAGCACGTGGTCGCCGCCGACGAGGATCTCGCCGTCGGCGGCGATGCGGACGCGGGTGCCGGGCAGCGGCCAGCCGACCGTGCCCAGGCGGGGCTTCAGGGGCGGGGTGACGGTCGACGCGCCGGTGGTCTCGGTCAGGCCGTAGCCCTCGAAGATCTCGATGCCGGCACCGGCGTAGAACGCGGCGAGGCGGCGGCCGAGCGGTGAGCCGCCGCAGATCGCGTAACGGACCCTGCCGCCCATGGCGTTGCGGATGCGGCGGTAGACCAGCGGGTCGTAGAAGGCGCGGGCGGCCTTGAGGGCCCGGGAGGGGCCGGGGCCGGTGCCCGTCTGGCGGGCCTCCATCGCCTCTCCGTAGCGCTGGGCCACCGCCACCGCGCGGTCGAACGACGTCACCCGGCCGCCCGCCTCGGCCTTGGCGCGGGCCGAGTTGAAGACCTTCTCCAGCATGTACGGGATGGCGATCAGACAGGTCGGCCGGAAGCTCGCCAGGTCCGGCAGCAGTTCCTCCGCCTTGATGCTGGGCACGTGCCCCAGCCGTACCCGGGCCCGGACGCAGGCGATCGCCACCATGCGGCCGAAGACGTGGGACATGGGCAGGAACAGCAGGACCGAGGCCTCTTCGCTGGTCTTGGCCCGGAAGACGGGGTAGAGCAGCTCGATGGCGTTGTCGACCTCGGCGAAGAAGTTGCCGTGGGTGAGGGCGCAGCCCTTGGGGCGGCCGGTGGTGCCCGAGGTGTAGACGAGGGTGGCGAGGGTGTCCGGGCCGAGCATGCCGCGCCGCACCTCCACCTCCTGGTCGGACAGGTGCGCACCGGCCTCCGCGAGCCGTTCCACGTGGCCCTTCTCCACGACCCACACGTGCCTGAGGTCGGGCAGCCGCTCCCGCTCGGGGCCGAGGGCGGCGGCCTGCCCGGCCGTCTCGGTGACGAGGGCGACCGCGCCGGAGTCCTGGAGGATCCAGCGGGCCTGGAAGACGGAGGAGGTGGGGTAGACGGGGACGGTGACCAGCCCGGCCGCCCAGGCCGCGAAGTCCAGGACCGTCCACTCGTAGATGGTGCGGGCCATCACGGCGACCCGGTCGCCCGGCATCAGCCCCTCGGCGATCAGCCCCTTGGCCACGGCCAGCACCTGGTCGGCGAACCGGGTGGCGGTGACGTCGCTCCAGCGCCCGTCGGCGTCCTTGCGGCTGAGCACCACGGCGCCCGGGTCGGCGCTCGCGTTGTCGAACGGCAGGTCGGCGAGCGACCCGTGCGTCCACGGCGGCGCCAGCGGCGGCACGGACGCCTCCCGCACCGCCCCGTCCATGCGCCGCACCTCGGGCGCGACCAGGACCGGCCCGCCGTACACGTCGCCGTAGGCGGAGGAGGGATACGCAGTGGACACGGGCGGCTCCTGGGGCGTGCAGCTGGAGAACTGCTTGCTGCATGACGTACGTGCCTCGCACGCCGAGGCGCTCAACCGGCGGAACCCCCCGAAAGGGGTTACTGACGGTAGGAACGGGATCGTACGGCCCTTGCGTGGCGGGTCTGTGCGGGTTCGGGGATGGTCCGGAGCCAGGGCTGTGCATTCTCGGAGGTTAAGTGAGGGTCCTTCAGCTTCGGTTTGCCGTGCGGTCAGGCCCGCTCAAGGATCGCCGTCACGCCCTGCCCGCCCGCCGCGCACACGGAGATCAACCCCCGGGCGGGCGCGTCCCGTTCGGCGAGCAGTTTCGCCAGTGTGGCGACGATCCGGGCGCCGGTGGCGGCGAAGGGGTGGCCGGTGGCGAGGGAGGAGCCGGCGACGTTCAGCCGGGCGCGGTCCACCGTGCCGAGGCCGCGCTTCTCCCAGGCGGCGAGCGTGGCCAGCACCTGGGAGGCGAACGCCTCGTGGATCTCGACGAGGTCGAAGTCGTCCAGGCCGAGCCCGGCCCGCTCCAGCATGCGCGGGACCGCGTACGCCGGTGCCATGAGCAGTCCGTCCTCGCCGCCGGCGACATCGCCGCCGACGAAGTCGACGGCCGCCGTCTCGTACGCGGTGAGGTACGCCAGCGGCTCCAGGCCGCGCTCACGCGCCCAGTCCTCGCTCGCCAGCAGGACGGTGGCGGCACCGTCCGTCAGGGGCGTCGAGTTCCCGGCCGTCATGGTCGGGTCGGGGTGGTCGAGCCCGAACACCGGCTTCAGGGCGGCCAGTTTCTCCACGGTCGAGCCGGGGCGCAGGTTCTGGTCGCGGGCGAGGCCCCGGAAGGGGATCACCAGGTCCTCGAAGAAGCCGCGTTCGTATGCCGCCGCCAGCCGCTGGTGGCTGGTCGCGGCCAGTTCGTCCTGGGCCTCGCGGCCGATGCCCCAGGCGCGGGCGGTGACGGCGGCGTGTTCGCCCATGGACAGGCCGGTGCGCGGCTCGGCGTTGCGCGGGATGTCGGGGACGAGGTGGCCCGGGCGCACCTTCGCCAGGGCCTTCATCCGGCCGCTCAGTGACTTGGCCCGGCGGGCTTCCAGCAGGATCCGGCGCAGGGAGTCGTTGACGCCGAGGGGTGCGTCGCTCGCGGTGTCGGCGCCGCCCGCGATCGCCGAGTCGGTCTGGCCGAGGGCGATCTTGTTGGCGGCGGCGATGACGGCCTGGAGGCCGGTGCCGCAGGCCTGCTGGATGTCGTAGGCGGGGGTGCTCGGGTGGAGCTTCGAGCCGAGGACGGTCTCGCGGGCGAGGTTGAAGTCGCGGCTGTGCTTGAGGACCGCGCCGGCGACGAACTCCCCGACGGCGCCCGGCTCCCGCAGCCCGTGGCGCTCGACGAGGCCGTCCAGGGCGGCGGTGAGCATCTGCTGGTTGGAGGCGGTGGCGTACGGGCCGTCGGAGCGGGCGAAGGGGATGCGCGCTCCGCCGATGACCGCCACACGCCGCACCGACATCTTCTGAGGGCTCATCTCGACCTGCTCCTCGCCTGTGACGTAGCCTTACCTCCGGTAACCTTACTCCAGAGTAAGCAGTTGTGCCCCTGCACTGAGCCGTCGTCGCAAACCGGGAGTTGGAATGGCCGACCGCTATCTGAGCTTCACCGCCACCGGGCCCGGCCGTTTCCTCACCCGGCGGCTCGGTCTGCCGCAGCCCGCGGACCTGGTGCGCTGGTCCCCCGAGCGGCCCGCCCTGGACGGCGGCCTGCGCCACCTCACGGCCGGCGCGTCCGCCCTGGACCTGGCGCCGGTCCTGGCCCGTACGGGGATCGGCCCGGCCGGCGCCGACCGGGCGGCCGCCGTCGTCCTGGACGCGACCGGGGTGCGGGACGTGGAGGGCCTGGCCGAGGTGCACTCCGCCCTGCACCCGGTCGTGCGGTCGGTCGCGGCGAGCGGCCGCGTGGTCGTGCTCGGCGCCCCGCTCGACCCGGCCGACCACCACCAGGCGGCGGCCCAGCAGGCCCTGGAGGGCTTCACGCGCTCGCTCGGCAAGGAGATCGGCCGGGGCAGGACCGTGAACCTGGTCCGCCTCACGGACGCCTCCGCCGCCGAGTCCACGCTGCGGTTCCTGCTGTCGCCCAAGTCGGCCTACGTGAGCGGGCAGGTGATCGAGGTGGGCCCGCCCGGGGAGACCACCGCTCCCGCCGACCGGGACCGCCCCCTCACCGGCCGCACCGCCCTGGTCACCGGCGCCGCCCGCGGCATCGGCGAGGCCGTCGCCGAGACGCTCGCGCGGGACGGGGCCCGGGTCGTCGTCCTCGACGTGCCGCAGGCCGGGCAGGACGCCCGGCGCGTCGCCGACCGGCTCGGCGGCACCGCCCTGCTCCTCGACATCACCGCCGCCGACGCGGGCGCCCGGATCGCCGAGGCCCTGCCGGACGGCCTGGACCTGCTGGTCCACAACGCGGGCATCACCCGCGACCGGCGGCTGGTGAACATGCCGGCCGAACGCTGGATCTCCGTGCTCGAGGTGAACCTGGCGAGTGTGCTGCGCACGACGGACGCCCTGCTGAAGGCGGGGACGCTGCGGCGCGGCGGCTCGATCGTGGCCACCGCCTCGATCGCGGGCCTCGCCGGGAACGCGGGGCAGACCAACTACGGGGCGAGCAAGGCGGGTGTCGTCGGCCTGGTCCGCTCCCTGGCGCCGCGCGCGCTCGCCGAGCACGGCGTGACGGTCAACGCGGTCGCGCCGGGCTTCATCGAGACGAAGATGACGGCCGCGATCCCGCTGTTCATCCGCGAGGCGGGCCGCCGGATGAACTCCCTCGCCCAGGGCGGCCTCCCGGTCGACGTCGCCGAGACGACCGCCTGGCTCGCGCACCCGGCCTCGGGCGCGGTCAACGGCCAGGTCGTCCGCGTCTGCGGCCAGAGCCTGCTGGGGGCGTGATGGCCGACTCCACCGCTCTCGTCCTCACCGGGTCCCCCTCCCTCGCCCCGCTCCTCGCCCGCGGTGCCCTGCTGTCCCCCTTCAAACGCCCGGCCCCCGACGCCCGGTTCCCCCGCACCCGGCTCGTCCTGCCCGGCCTGCGCGTCGACCTGGCGCGGCTCGCGGCCTACGAGCGGGTCTGCGGGTTCCCGACCGGGGCGGACGCGCTGCCGGTGACGTATCCGCACGTGCTGGGCTTCCCCCTGGCCATGCGGCTGATGAGCGGCCGGGACTTCCCGCTGCCGCTGCTCGGCCTCGTCCACACCTCGGTCACGATCACGCGGCGGGAACCGCTGCCGGCCACCGGCGCCTACGAACTCTCCGTCCACGTCGAGGGGTTGGCACCGCACCGGCGCGGCACCGAGGCCACGGTCGTCACCGAGGTGCGCGGCGCCGGGGACGTGGTCTGGGAGTCGACGAGCACGTATCTGGCGCGACACGGCACCGCGCGTCCCGCCGGGGCACGCGATAACGAAGGGACCCGCGAGAAGGACGGGACCCGCGAGGAGGACGGGACCCGCGAGGAGGACGGGACCCGCGAGGAGGACGGGACCCGCGAGGAGGGCGAGGCGCGCAAGCCGCTGCCCGCCGTCGCGGAGTGGCGACTGGCCGGAGACGTCGGGCGGCGCTACGGGGCCGCCTCCGGCGACCGCAACCCGATCCACCTCCACCCCCTCACCGCCCGCCTGTTCGGCTTCCCCCGGGCCATCGCCCACGGCATGTGGACGGCCGCCCGCTGCCTGGCCGCGCACGGCACGCCGGACGCCTGCCGGGTGCGGGCGGACTTCAGGGCACCGGTGCCGCTGCCGGGGACGGTGACCTACGCGGCGGAGAACGGCCGCTTCGAACTGCGGGGCCCGGGCGACCGGGTGCATGTGACCGGGGAGGTGCTCCCCGCCTGAGCGGGAGCACGGCCGGATCGCCACCCGGGACCGGGACCACGGCTCACCCGGCCTGGGGGTCCGTCCCCTCCGCCGGAGGCGACCACGGCCGTCCCGCCATGAGGTCGCCGAGGCCGGACCAGGCGAAGTTCATCATCGTGGCCGCCGCCTGGCGGGCGGTGACGCCCGGGGTGGCGTTGGCCCAGGCCGCGAGGGACTCGGCGGCGCCGACCAGGGCCTCGGCGAGCCCGGCGACCTCGCGCTCGGGCAGGTCGGGGTCGCGGTGGGCCTCGCGGGCCCCGGCGAGGATCAGCTGCGTCACGAACGCGACGATCTCCTCGCGCATCGCGGCGACTTCGGCGGCGAAGGGCTCGCCGTGCGTACGGGCCTGGAGGTGCAGGACCGACCAGGCGTCGGGGTGCTCGGCGGTGTGCGCGAAGAACGCGCCGAGGCCTTCCCACAGTTGCCGGTCGGCGGGCAGATCGCGGCGGACGCCGGCCCGTACCGCCTCGACGAGGGCCTTGGCCTCCCGGCGGATGCAGGCGGTGAAGAGGTCTTCCTTCGAGTTCAGGTACAGGTAGACCAACGGCTTGGAGACGCCCGCGAGTTCGGCTATCTCGTCCATCGACGCGGCCATGTACCCGCGTTGGCCGAAGATCCGCACGGCGGCGTCCAGCATCTGCTGTTCACGGACCGCGCGCGGCATCCGCTTCGTCTTCACGGCACCCATACCGCTTAGCGTACGGTCCCATCGGCCGGTCCTCGGCCGGGAAAGCCGCCAACCGGCCCTCGGCCGGGAAACCCGCCAAGGACCGGCCGGAGGCCGTCGGTACGTCAGGCCGCCGCGGGCACCTGCTCGGGCCGCGCGTCCCGCGGCTCGTCCAGGGAGGAGCCGTCGGCCGTGGCGTAGGCGTCCCGGTCGAGCAGGTTCTCGCGGGCCGAGACCAGGACCGGGATCAGCGCCTGCCCGGCGACGTTGGTCGCGGTGCGGATCATGTCCAGGATCGGGTCGATCGCGAGGAGCAGACCCACGCCCTCCATCGGCAGGCCGAGGGTGGACAGGGTGAGGGTCAGCATGACCGTGGCGCCGGTGAGACCGGCCGTGGCGGCGGAGCCGACGACCGAGACGAACGCGATGAGCAGGTAGTCGCCGATGCCCAGCTGGATGTCGAAGATCTGGGCGACGAAGATCGCGGCGATGGCCGGGTAGATCGCGGCGCAGCCGTCCATCTTGGTGGTGGCGCCGAACGGCACCGCGAAGGAGGCGTACTCCTTCGGCACGCCGAGCCGCTCGGTGACCTTCTGCGTCAGCGGCATGGTGCCCACGGACGAGCGGGAGACGAAGGCCAGCTGGATCGCGGGCCAGGCGCCCTTGAAGAACTGGATCGGGTTGACCTTGGCGACGGTCGCGAGCAGCGTCGGGTAGACGCCGAACAGCACGATGAGGCAGCCGACGTAGATGTCCGCGGTGAACGTCGCGTACTTGCCGATCAGGTCCCAGCCGTAGGTGGCGATGGCGTAGCCGATGAGGCCGATCGTGCCGATCGGGGCGAGCCGGATGACCCACCACAGCGCCTTCTGGAGCAGGGTGAGGACGGACTCGCTCAGGGTGAGGATCGGCTGGGCCTTCTCGCCGAGCTGGAGGGCGGCGATACCGGCGACGGCGGCCATGAAGACGATCTGCAGGACGTTCAGCTCGGTGAACGGCGTGATGACGTCGGTCGGCACGATGCCGGTGAGGAAGTCGATCCAGGAGCCGGTGGTCTCGGGCTTCGCGCCGTCCTTGGGCGTGAGGCCGGTGCCGGCGCCGGGATTGGTGACCAGGCCGATGACGAGGCCGATGCTCACCGCGATCAGCGAGGTGATCATGAACCAGAGGAGGGTGCGGGAGGCCAGGCGGGCCGCGTTGTTGACCTTCCGCAGGTTGGTGATCGACACCAGGATCGCGAAGAAGACGAGCGGCGCGACGGCGAGCTTCAGCAGCCCGATGAAGGTGTCGCCGACCTTCTCCAGGGTCGTGACCAGCCAGGAGAGGTCCTGGCCGCGGGCGAGCCAGCCGAGCAGCACGCCCAGGACGAGACCGGCGATGATCTGGGCCCAGAAGGGCACCTTGAAGGACTTCGTGTATGAGGACACGGACTGACTCCGTTGGGGGACGCGTAGGGGGAACTGACGTGGGAGACGACGGGCCTTGCGTTACGTCAGGGACGACAGAAAGCGGACGCGCACCGACAGAGATCCACGTGCAGCCGCGCCACGAGCGGAGCGCTCAGAGGCGAATGAGGCACAGCTGCTGACTTCATACACGAACCTTAACACCTGAACTTTGAGGACCCCAAAGCCTGGCTTTGACAGGTGACGGGGCACACACACCCATACAAGGCAAAGCGCCCCGTTTCCGAGCAAGTACGGAAACGGGGCGCTGCGCAGCGTGTGGGGGCGTTACGAGGTCTGCCCCTGGGCCCGGGCGGTGTCGTCGGCGACGTCCTCCTGGCTGCGGTTGGCGTCCAGGTTGGCCTTCATCTTCTCGACCCGCTGCGCGACCTGGATGGACGCCCGGTCCCGCTCCTTGCGCAGCACGACGAAGCTGATCGGCGCGGAGATGAGCAGGGCGAGCAGGACGACCCACAGGCCGTTGCTCGCGCCGAGGCCGCGCGGGGCGAGGCCGGAGTAGACGGCGCCCCAGACGACCACGAGGCAGCCCACGAAAATTCCGAGGCGCATCAGCGTGTAGCGGAGCATCTCAATCCACTCTTCCGGTTCGAACGGCCAGAACGCACCCAAAGGGGCACCGTCCAGTGAAGCACGCCGGAGGGCCGATCTTGCAGGGGGGTCAGTTCAGCGGGAGGAGCATGATCACGTCATCGCGGTCGTCGCCCGGCGCGACCCGGATGGCGCCCGGGATCCGGCCGACCTCCTTGTAGCCGCAGGACTCGTAGAACCGCTCAAGCCCGAGCCCGCCCCGGCAGGTCAGCCGGATCGCCTCGATCCCGTCGATCCCCCGGGCGGCGTCCGCGGCCGCGGCCAGCAGATCGCGGCCGTACCCCTTCCCCTGGTGCCGCGGGTGCACCATCACCGTGTACAGCCACAGCCAGTGGGTCATCAGGTGGTGCGTGTTGAAGGTGAGGAACGCGGTGGCCGCGACCCGTCCCTCCTCGTCGTGTCCGACGAGCAGCCGGACCCGCCCCTCCGCCATGGACGCGAAGTGCGTCAGCAACTGGGGCCGGATCTCCTCACGCGTCACCGGCGGCACGAAGCCGACGGCCCCGCCGGCGTTGGACACGTCGGTCCACAGGTCGAGGATGCCGTCGCGAAGATCCGGGGTGACGGCCGGGTCGAGCGTGAAGGTAAGGGGCATGCACGGATTGTAGCCATTACCCGAGGGCTTGTGCCGCCACTTTCAGATCGGAGACGAGCCCCCGGTAGGCGGCTTCCCTGTCGTCGGCCCGCAGCACGGAGGACGGATGCACGGTCGGCACCAGCCGCTCGGGCCGCCCGTGGATCTCCTCCTCCAGCACGGTGCCGCGCACCTGCGTGACCCGGAACGAGGAGCCGAGCAGCGCCTTCCCGGCGGTGGCCCCCAGCACGACGATCAGCTCCGGCTCGACGACCGCCAGCTCCGCGGCCAGCCAGGGCCCGCAGGCGGTCATCTCGCGCAGGTTCGGCGCCTTGTGGATCCGCCGCTTGCGGGGCTCGGCCTGGGTGAACTTGAAGTGCTTCACGGCATTGGTGACGTAGGCCTCGGAGGGGTCGATCCCCGCCTCCTCCAGGGCCCGGTCCAGCAGCCGCCCGGCCGGCCCGACGAACGGCTTCCCCTGCCGGTCCTCCTGATCCCCGGGCTGCTCCCCCACGAGCATGACCCGGGCATCCTTGCCGCCTTCCCCGAACACGGTCTGGGTGGCGTCCCGGTGCAACGGACACCCCCGGCAGTCGGCAGCGGCCTTCCGCAGAGCGGCAAGCCCACCCCGCTCGGGAACGAAGGGTTCAGCGGTATAGGCGTCCTCAGGTGCCTTGGTGCCAACCATGCCCTCCGGGTACCCACCTCAGGGGCGCGGGACTCTGTCGATCAGCGGCTCCGCCGCGGGGCGCGACCAGCCCCCACACACCCGCAGAGAACGATCAAACCCTCATGGGCTGCGGCGATTCACGACGCTCCGGGTCGGGCCCCTCGTACTCCCGAATGATCTCGTACCGCGTATTCCGCTCCACGGGCCGGAACCCCGCATCGCGAATCAGATCCAGCAGATCCTCACGCGTCAACTTGTTCGGCGTCCCATAGTTGTCCGCGTCATGTGTGATCTTGTACTCGACGACCGACCCGTCCATGTCGTCCGCCCCGTGCTGCAACGCCAGCTGCGCGGTCTGCACCCCGTGCATGACCCAGAACACCTTCACGTGCGGCACGTTGTCGAACAGCAACCGCGACACCGCGAAGGTCTTCAGCGCCTCCGCCCCCGTCGCCATCTGCGTCCGCGCCTGAAGGCGATTACGGACCTTGCCGTCCTGCATGTCGACGAAGTCGTGCTGGTACCGCAGCGGGATGAAGACCTGGAATCCGCCGGTCTCGTCCTGCAGCTCACGCAGCCGCAGCACGTGGTCCACCCGGTGCCGGGGCTCCTCGATGTGCCCGTACAGCATCGTGCACGGCGTCTTCAGACCCTTCTCGTGCGCGAGCCGGTGGATCCGGGACCAGTCCTCCCAGTGGGTGCGGTGGTCCACGATGTGCTGCCGGACCTCCCAGTCGAAGATCTCCGCGCCACCGCCGGTGAGGGACTCCAGACCGGCGTCGATCAGCTCGTCCAGGATCTCGGACGCGCTCATCCCGGAGATCGTCTCGAAGTGGTGGATCTCGGTCGCCGTGAAGGCCTTCAGCGACACGTCCGGCAGCGCGGCCTTCAGCTCGCGCAGCGACCGCGGGTAGTACCGCCACGGCAGGTTCGGGTGCAGCCCGTTGACGATGTGCAGCTCGGTGAGGTTCTCCGACTCCATCGCCTTCGCGAGCTTGACGGCCTCCTCGATGCGCATCGTGTACGCGTCCTTCTCCCCCGGCTTGCGCTGGAAGGAGCAGTACGCGCAGGAGGCCGTGCACACGTTCGTCATGTTGAGGTGACGGTTGACGTTGAAGTGCACGACGTCGCCGTTCTTGCGGGTGCGCACCTCGTGCGCGAGGCCGCCGAGCCAGGCCAGGTCGTCCGACTCGTACAGCGCGATGCCGTCCTCACGGGTCAGACGCTCACCGGCCCTGACCTTCTCCTCCAGCTCGCGCTTGAGCCCGAGATCCATGCCCACACCTTTCTCCGACGACGTCCCCAACCGTACGACTACTCTTCCTCGGGCAGTTCCCCGACCCGGTTCTCCCACTTCGTGGAGAGCACGATGGTCGTACGGGTGCGGGAGACGCCCTTGGTCCCGCTGAGCCGCCGGATGATCTTCTCCAGGCCGTCCACGTCCGCCGCCCGCACCTTGAGCATGTACGAGTCGTCGCCCGCGATGAACCAGCAGTCCTCGATCTCCGAGAGGTCCCGCAGCCGCTGCGCCACGTCCTCGTGGTCCGTGGCGTCGGAGAGCGAGATGCCGATCAGGGCGGTGACGCCGAGGCCGAGCGAGGCGGCGTCGACGGTGGCCCGGTAGCCGGTGATGACCCCGGCCGCCTCCAGCCGGTTGATGCGGTCGGTGACACTGGGTCCCGACAGTCCGACGAGGCGTCCCAGCTCCGCGTAGGAGGCCCGGCCGTTCTCCCTCAGGGCCTGGATGAGCTGCCTGTCCACCGCGTCCATTGCGATCGAAGCCTTCCGCTGAAGTTGTAGTTGAGTCCGATGACGTTCGGGTGTGCTCAGCCGGCGCGGTGTGATCCGCCGCCGAGCTCACCTTGCCAACGGCGGTAGAGCGTGTGCGGCACGCCCGCCGCGTCGAGTACGCGTCCGGCGACGAAGTCCACCAGGTCCTGGATGTGCGTCGCGCCCGCGTAGAAGGCGGGTGAGGCGGGTACGACCGTCGCGCCCGCGTCGTCGAGGGTGACCAGGTGCCGCAGGGTCTGGCCGTTCAGCGGGGTCTCGCGCACGGCCACGACGAGGGGGCGGCCCTCCTTCAGGGTCACGCTCGCCGCCCGCTGCAACAGGTCCTTCGACAGCCCGAGCGCGACCCCGGCCACGCTCGCCGTCGAGGCGGGCACGATGAGCATGCCCTTGGTGGGGTACGACCCCGAGGACGGGCCGGCGGCCAGGTCGCCGGCGCTCCAGTGCCGTACGGCGCCGAGGTCGACGGCGAAGGTGTCCGGCTTGCCGTCGGCGCCCCGGGACAGCCATTCCCGCAGATCGTCCTGCCAGTGGGCGTCCCGGTAGGAGATCCCGGTCTCGTCCAGCAGGGTGAGCCGGGAGGCCCGGGACACCACGAGGTCGACGCTCTCGCCGGCGGCGAGGAGGGCCCTCAGCACGGCAGCGGCGTACGGGGTGCCGGAGGCCCCGGACACCCCTACGATCCAAGGCGTACGCGGCGTCTCGCCTGGCTTGACTGGGTTCACGACACCGAGCCTATCCGGCGTCGCAGGGTGGGAACCGGCCAAGGGGGGCCGGGCGTTCCCCGGAGGAGACGTGCGAGCACTGGGGGTCGCCATGTCGAACACGGGAGCCGGGTGGTCCCGGGGAGACCGCGCGCTGGCCGCGGGCAAGCTGATGCTGGCCTGGGTCGCGCTGCTGTGGCTGCTGGAAGTGGTGGACGTGGCGACGGGTCACGCGCTGGACGGCTTCGGCGTCACGCCCCGCGATCCGTCGGAGCTGGTCGACGTGGTCCCGTCGGCGTTCATCCACTTCGGCTTCGCCCATCTGGCGGCGAACACACTGCCGCTGCTGGTCCTGGGCTTCCTGGCCGCGCTCGCGGGCCTGCGCCGTTTCCTGCTGGTCTGCGCGCTGATCGTCCTCGTCGACGGCCTGGGCGTCTGGCTGATATCCCCGGCGCACACGAACACGGCGGGCGCTTCGGGCCTGATCTTCGGCCTCTTCGGCTTCCTCCTGGTCACCGGCTTCGTCGAGCGCCGCCCGCTGGGCATCCTGGCCGGCGTCCTCATCGCCGCGATCTGGGGCGGCTCCATCCTCACGGGCCTGGCGCCCACGCAGACGGGCGTCAGCTGGCAGGGCCACCTGCTGGGCCTGCTGGCGGGGGTGGCGGCGGCGTTCGCGTTCCGCCGCCGGGCGACTCAAGGATCAGCGGGAGCCGACTGGTCTCTACGGTGAAGCGCCCGATCCTGCCCTCGACGGTCCTTGACCTCGTAGTCGCTGCGCACACTCTCCGGGGACACCACCTCGACGACCCACTCGATCAGATCGGCCGGGTATGCGATGCGGTTCTCGGCCACCGCCGCGGCCGGGATGACAGCGAGGTCGGGGCAGAGCTCATGGGCGCCGTCGAAGGGGAACAAGCTGAGCGCGGAGGCGGTGCATGGGCCGCACCGTAGCTACACGCTCAGGCCGCGCACCAAGAGATCCAGCAGCGCGCACACGAACAGGGCGATGCCGATGAAGCCGTTGACGCTGAAGAAGGCGCGGTTGACGCGGGAGAGGTCGTGGGGGCGGACGATCGTGTGCTCGTAGAGGAACGCGGCGGCGACGATCAGCAGGCCCAGCCAGAAGAAGGCGCCCGCGTCGGTGGCCAGGGCGTACCAGACGAACAGGGCCGTGGTGAGGGCGTGGCAGACCCGCGCGCCCCAGATGGCCGCCGGGATGCCGAAGCGCGCGGGGACGGACATGACGCCGATCTCGCGGTCGGTCTCCACGTCCTGGCAGGCGTAGATCAGGTCGAAGCCGCCGATCCAGATGCCCACGGCTAGGCCGAGGATCACGGCGTCCCAGGACCAGGAGCCGGTGATGGCCAGCCAGCCGCCGACCGGGCCCATCGCCTGGGCGAGGCCGAGGATGGCCTGCGGGAAGTTCGTGAACCGCTTGCCGTACGGGTAGACCACCATCGGGATCACGGCGATGGGGGCGAGGGCCAGGCAGAGCGGGTTGAGCAGGGCCGCCGCGCCCAGGAAGACCGCCAGGGCGATCAGCGCGCCCGTCCATGCGTGCTTCACCGACATCGCGCCGGTCACCAGCTCGCGCTGCGCCGTGCGCGGGTTCCGCGCGTCGATCTCCCGGTCGATGATCCGGTTGACCGCCATGGCGAACGTCCGCAGCCCCACCATGCAGACGGTGACGAGCAGCAGCCGCCCCCAGTGGATGTTCTTGTCCCACTGGTACATCGCCGTGAGCGCGGCGATGTAGGCGAAGGGCAGCGCGAAGACCGAGTGCTCGATCATCACCAGCCGGAGGAAGGCCTTGGTGCGGCCCGGCTGCGGGATCGCTGCGGAAGCGGAACTCACTGGAAACCTCCGGGAATGCCTCGGCCTTCAGACCGGTGAGATATCAGGCCCTGACAGTGCAGGGCTGGAAAAGGTGAACCGCTGTCATGCCGAACCGTCTTGCGGTGCGGTGGCTGAGCGCTGACCGTCCAAGCGGTACACGATCTCGGAGTTGAGGGACCGGCGGGCGGACTTGGCCTGCTCGACCAGCCATGCGTGGAGGTCAGTGGGGAGTCGGAGGGTGATGCGCACTTCATCGTTCACGCTCCGTACCCTAGTGGTAGCTTGGTGTCATGACGACACCACGAGTGGCGCAGCGCGCCGAGCATGCCCGGTACACCTACCGGCTTCGCGTGTCGTCCACGGCCCGGGCGGCGCTGCTCGCCGAGTGGGATCGCTGCCGATGGATCTGGAACGAGTGCGTAGCCCGCTCCAGGAAGGCCTACCGCGACGGGGAGAAGTGCGGCCCCGCCCTGCTGGACAAGATGCTGACCTCGGCCCGCGCCAGTACACCATGGCTGGCCAAGGGTTCCTCGGTGCCTCAACAACAGGCGATCCGTGACTTCGGCGCATCCCGAGCGAAGGCGCTGAAGGACATCAAGAACCGTCTGCCGCAGCGGCAGCGGGCCGGTATGCCGAAGCACAAGAAGAAGCACGATGCCGCCCTCTCCCTCAACTACACGCGGCGCGGCTTCCGGGTGCAGGGCGGTCTCCTGCATCTCGCGGGTGGCATCGTCCTGACCGTGGTGTGGTCGCGGGACCTGTCGGCCGATCCATCCAGTGTGCGCGTATACCGGGACCGTCTCGGACACTGGTATGCCTCCTTCGTCGTTCCCTCCGAGGCCCAGCCCCTCCCTGCCACAGGCGCGGTGATCGGCGTGGACTGGGGAGTACGCGTGACAGCGACAACCACCAGCGACATGTACGACCTCCCCCACGCCGAGCACGGCGGGAAGGCCAGGGCGAGACTGACCCGATACGACCGGATGATGGCGCGCCGCAAGCCATCCAGGGGACAGCCGGCGTCCAAGGGTTACCGCGAGGCCAAAAAGCTGCGGGCGAAGACGTACCAGAAGGTCGCCAGGCAGCGGCAGGACACGGCTCGCAAGTGGGCCAAGCGTGTAGTCACCGACCACGACGCGATCGCTGTCGAGGACTTCCGTCCGAAGTTCCTCGCCAGGACGACCATGGCTCGCAAGGCCGCCGACGCCGCCATCGGGGCCACCAAGCAAGCTCTGATCGAGATGGGCCGTAAGCACCGGCGGGACGTCCGCCTGGTGCATCCCGCGCACACCACCAAGGACTGCGCATCGTGCGGAGCGAGAACCAAGCACGCACTTCCTCTGTCGGAACGTACGTACACCTGTACCGCCTGCGGAGCCGTCTCTCCAAGGGACAAGAACTCCGCGCGCGTGATGCTCGTCCGGGCTGGTCTGAACCCGGCTGGTGTCGAGGGCATAGGACCTCCTGGAGCGCCGCTCCCGGTGGCAGCCTGAACCAGGAATTCCCTCCCCCTTAGAGAGGGAAGCAGTCAAAGGCCGTACTCCTTCCAGCGGCGGTCCACCTTCGCCGCCGTCTCCGGATCGGACTCCACCATGTCGGGCCAGCCGCCGTCGCGCGTGTAGCCCTCCTCGGGCCACTTCTTCGTCGCGTCGATCCCGGCCTTGCCGCCCCAGAACTGCTGGTAGGAGGCGTGGTCGAGGTGGTCGACGGGGCCCTCGACGATGCTGAGGTCCCGGGCGTAGTCCGTGTTGCCCAGCGCCCGCCAGGCCACCTCGTGCAGGTCGTGCACATCGCAGTCGGAGTCGACGACCACGATCAGCTTGGTCAGCGACATCATGTGCGCGCCCCAGATGGCGTGCATGACCTTCTGCGCGTGCTTCGGGTACTTCTTGTCGATCGAGACGATCGCGCAGTTGTGGAAGCCGCCCGCCTCCGGCAGGTGGTAGTCCACGATGTCCGGCACGATGATCTTCAGCAGCGGCAGGAAGAAGCGCTCCGTCGCGCGGCCCAGGGGTCCGTCCTCCGTCGGCGGCCTGCCCACGACGATCGACTGGAGCAGCGGCCGCTTCCGCATGGTCACGCAGTCGATCTTCAGCGCGGGGAACGGCTCCTGCGGCGTGTAGAAGCCGGTGTGGTCGCCGAACGGCCCCTCGGGCAGCATCTCGCCCGGCTCCAGCCAGCCCTCGATGACGACCTCCGCCTGCGCGGGGACCTGGAGCGGCACGGTCTTGCAGTCGACCATCTCGATCCGCTTGCCCGCGAGGAACCCGGCGAACAGGTACTCGTCGATGTCCCCGGGGAGGGGGGCCGTGGAGGCGTACGTCACGGCGGGCGGGCAGCCGAAGGCGATCGCGACGGGCAGCCGCTCGCCGCGGCGCGCGGCCACCTGGTAGTGGTTCCGGCTGTCCTTGTGGATCTGCCAGTGCATGCCGATCGTGCGCTTGTCGTGGCGCTGGAGGCGGTACAGCCCGAGGTTGCGGATGCCCGTCTCGGGGTCCTTGGTGTGGGTCAGCCCCAGGTTGAAGAACGACCCGCCGTCCTTGGGCCAGGTGAACAGCGCCGGGAGCTGGTCCAGGTCCACGTCGTCCCCGGTCAGCACGATCTCCTGGACGGGGCCGTCCTTCACCTTCTTCGGCGGCACGTGCGTCATCGCGCCGAGCTTCCCGAAGGCCTCGCGGACGCCGACGAACCCGTGCGGCAGCTCGGGCTTCAGCAGCCCGCCGATCCGCTCCGAGATCTCCGCGTACGACTTCAGGCCCAGGGCCTTCAGCAGCCGCCGGTCGGTGCCGTACACGTTCATCGCGAGCGGCATGCGCGACCCGCGTACGTTCTCGAAGAGGAGCGCGGGGCCGCCGGCCTTCTGCACCCGGTCGACGATCTCCCCGACCTCCAGATGCGGGTCGACCTCGGCCTTGATGCGCTTGAGGTCTCCCTCGCGCTCCAGTGCCCTGAGCAGGGAGCGAAGATCGTCGTAAGCCATGGGGTCCAGTATCCCCGAGCCGCTACCCTGGCCTGGAACCGCCCACCGCTTTCGCTGAGAGGCCGCGCATGCTCCGGGTACTGATGTTCCTCGTACCGCTGGCGCTGAGCGTGTACGCGTTCATCGACTGCATCAGCACGAAGGACGACGAGATCCGTCACATGCCCAAGCCGCTTTGGGCTCTGCTGGTGCTGCTGTTTCCGCTCGTCGGGTCGATCTCCTGGCTCATCGCCGGGAAGAAGAGGACGCCGGCGGCGGGGCGGCCCCGGCAGTGGGTGGCGCCGGATGACAACCCCGACTTCTTGAAGTCCCTCGACGAGGAGAAGCGCGACGAGGATCCCAAGCGGGATGAGCCCTGACGAGTCCTGCCTTGGCCAAGGCTGATCAGGCCGAGTCGTCTTCGCTCTGGAGCTCGTTCACCCACTCCTGGGCCGCGGCGAGGTCGGGTGCGGTGCCCGCCACCTCGTACGCGAACCCGGTCCACTCCTCCAAGACCCGCGGCTCGTCGGGGCGGAGGTGGGCGGCGCCGCCGTGCACCGGGCGGTGACGGCGGCACTGATCCATCGGCGGGCGGCGCCGCTTGCTGTACGCGGCGAGCGGGTCGTCGGCGTCCACGCGCGGGACGGCACGCGACGGCTGGTTCGGGGGTCCTGGTCGGCGGTGCTTGCCCATGCGCTCGATGGTCTCAGGCCGTGATCGTGGTCGGGCGAGCGGCGGCGAGTTCCCTTGCCTTGCTGCGTACGTCCTCGACCGAGGCGGTTTTGTACGGACGTGCCGCGACCAGCAGCGTGTTGAGGCGGGACGCTACGAGCGTGGAGTCGACGCGGCCTGCGTCGTCGAGCGCCTGGTGGGCCGCGGCGGCACCCTGCTCCACTTCGCCCTCATCGAACAGCGCGGCGGCCAGCCCGACCCGGTCCATGACCTTCACCCGGTCGAACCCGGGCTTGCGCAGCCTGAGCGCGTCCTCGAAGTGGACGCTCGCGGACCTGCGAACGCTGCCGATCCCGGCGAGGTCGCGGGTGGAGACCGCGCGGGCGCCGGCGTGCTCGGCGACATCGAAGTAACCCACCCACTCGGGGACGTCGGCGCCGAGCCCGTCCGCCAGGAGCTCGTCGGCGGCGCCGAGGTGCGTCTCGGCCTGGCGCTCGTCGCCGAGGGCCGCGTGTACCCGCCCGGTCTGCGAGGCGACCAGCGCCTTCGTGACGGCCAGGGTTGCCTTCTTGGCGGCAACGCCGAGGAGGCCGAGAGCATCCTGCGGGTGCCCGAGGTAGATCATCTGGTGCGACATGCGGGTGACGATCTCCACCCCACGGTCCGGCTGCCCGGCCTCCCCGGCCGCGTACGTGCCGTAACTCCAGTACCGCTGGGCCTGCGGGTACCGGCCGCAGTCGTGGCTGACCCACCCGGCCAGCGCCGCGAGGTCGGCGGTCGCTGCGAAGACCCGGGCCTTCAGCGATGGCGGGACGCCGTCCTGGATGCGACGGGCGACCTCGCTGAGCTGGGCGACGATCGCCGATCGGTACAGGCCGCCGCCCTTGGAGGCGTCCGCCTTCGTGAAGAAGCCGGTCACCTCCTCCAGCGCGGTGACGGTGTCCGCGTCGAAGCCCTTCGTGTCGCTGTTCAGCGCGCGGGCACCACCGCTGAGCATCCGCTCGGCGGCGAGGATCAGCGGAGCACCGAGGGCGAGCTTGAGGGTGTCGCGGCGGTTCATGAACAGGTCCATCTGCGTCCATCCGGCCAGGGCCCGGGCGGCTGCCTCGGTCAGCAGCGGGAGTTGAATGCTATCCAGCACCAAACCGGTACCCGTAAGGCCGAGATCACCGGGCGTGAGCGGCTGGCCGACCGCTTCGGACAGCACTTCGGCGAGCAGAACCGGGACGGGCGGACGGGGCCTCTCCCCGTCGATCCAGCGGCGGATGCGGGTCGTGTCCGGCGCGATCTGCCTATGGCCTCGGGCTTTGCCCGCCCCGGCGATCCGCCGGGCGATCTCGCCGTGGGACAGGCTGGACGCAGCGATCCACAGCGCCAGATGCGGGTTACCGGATCTGCTGGCCACCGACGCCTCACCGTCCCCGCGCTCTGTATACGGAGCGTGACATTTCCGCCACCATTCGCAACCCTTACGGTACTGGTCAGGACCGTGTGCGGGCACCGATTCTGCTCAGGCGGCAGTCGCACGGCTGACCGCCAGGTACAGGGGAAGGGACAACGCATGGCGACTCTTGCACCCGAGGCTCCGTGGGCGATGCGGCTGGTCACCGACCGGCTGCCCGTGGGCCCGCCGTCGTACGCGACGGTGATGCTCGACGCGCTGACGCAGACGGCCCGCTACACCGACACCGCCGGCCAGGTCGTCGAGATGGGCAAGCACGGCACGTCGAAGACGACCGGCACCGCGTCGATGTCCGGCGGCGGCGACGGGCAGAACCCGCAGCCGCAGACGCAGGACGACCACACCACCGACTACGAGTCGGACTGACCAATGGCCTCCACCGTCCTGGTCGTTACAGCGCTGGAGGACGTCACCGCGGACTGGGTCATCGCTGCGCTGAACGAGCGTGAGGTGCCCGTCGTACGCGTCGATCCCGCCGACATCGGGCCCACCCTGACCTTCGGGTTCCGCATCGGTGCGGACAGCCCGGCGTGGGGCGGGCGGCTGCGTACGGCGAGCCGGGAGGTGGAGGTGGGGGAGGTGGCGGCGGTGTACTACCGCCGCCCCACCCCGTACCCCGCCCGGTTCGAGCACTTGCCCCAGCAACAGCGCGAGTTCGCCGCCGCCGAGGCGAGACACGGGCTCGGCGGCGTCCTGAACCATCTGCACGGCGCGCTGTACGTCAACCATCCCTCCGCGGTGACGGCCGCGGACTTCAAGCCCGCCCAGCTGAAGCGGTTCGCCGAGCTGGGCCTTCACATCCCGCCGACGCTCGTCACCAACGACGTCGAGGCGGCCCGCAAGTTCGCCGCCGACCACGAGCGTGTCATCTACAAGACCTTCCGCGGGCTGCCCCGCTCCGAGGACGGGCACACCGGGGCGATCTGGGCCCAGCGCGTCGATGCGGAGTCCTTCGACGACTCGCTCGCGGTGACCGCGCACCTGTTCCAGGCCGAGGTCCCCAAGACCGGTGACGTGCGGGTGACCGTGGTCGGTCGGAAGGCGTTCGCCCAGCAGGTCGCCGCCCCGGACGGCGCGCTGGACTGGCGCCGAGGCGACTGGGAGGAACTGATCCACGCCCCGATCGCCGTCCCGGCCTCCATCGAGGCAGCCCTGCACAGCTATCTGGCCTCGTTCGGCCTGGTCTTCGGCTGCTTCGACTTCGCCCTGACCGGCGACGGGGACGCCCCGGAGCACTGGACCGCGATCGAGTGCAATCCCAACGGCCAGTGGGGCTGGCTCCCTGACGCGCCGGCCATCACGACCGCGTTCGCCGACATCCTGAGCACGGAAGGAGGCGGCAGGCCATGACGATGCCCGCCGACCTTGAGACAGACGCCGTACGACTGCGGGAGGCGATGTCGAAGGCCCTCGCCGAGGACGGCGTGCTCGCCGATCCGGCCTGGCGGCAGGCGGTCGAGACCGTGCCGCGGCACCGGTTCGTGCCGGGCTTCTACCTGCCCGCCGAGGATCGCGACGGGCAGGGGCTGACGGTGTGGGAGCCGGTCACCGCTGAGCGCGACCATCGCCGGTGGCTGGCCGCTGCGTACTCCGACACCACGCTCATCACGCAGTTCGACGGCGAGGAACCGGACTGGAAGAACCCGGCCGTACGGCACGGCGGGGCCCCGACCTCGTCGTCCACGCTGCCGTCGCTCGTCGTACGGATGTGGGCGGATGCGGAAGTCGCCGAGGGGCACACGGTGCTGGAGATCGGCACCGGAACCGGCTACTCGACCGCACTGGCCTGCGAACGGCTCGGCTCCGCCGACGTCACGTCGATCGAGGTCGACCCCCACCGGCTCGACCAGGCGGCGAGCGCGCTGTACGGCTGCGGCTACACGCCGACCCTGGCAGTAGCCGACGGGCTGTTCGGCTACTGGCCCGAGGCGTCCTTCGATCGGATCGTGGCAGCGTGCTCGTTCCGCGCTGTGCCCCCGGCCCTCGTCGCGCAGGCCCGGCCGGGCGGGAAGATCCTGCTCACCCTGTCAGGCTGGCTTTACGGATACGCCCGCGTGCTGCTGACCGTCGCCGAGGACGGCACTGCCGAGGGCTCGCTGCTGCCCGGCACCGTGTCGTTCATGTCGGCCCGTACGCACGCGGCGCCGGCGTTCGGCAATCCCGCTCACTGGGCTGCGGGCCTGCCGGAGAAGGCCCGGACCACGCGACACAGCCCCGAGCGGATCACCGCCGCGACCGAGGAGGCGTTCCACCTGCGGTTCCTCGCTCAGAGTGCCGTCCCCGACGCGCAAATGACCACGGTGGGCAAGGTGGTGCACCTGATCGACGTGGCCACCGGTTCCGCCGCCACCCTCACGCCCGACGGGGACGGCTGGGACGTGCGCGAAGGCGGGCCGGTGAACCTGTGGGAGCGGATCGAACGCGTCCTGGACGCCTACGACGCGGCCGGGGCCCCGGGCCCGGAGACCTTCACGCTGCACGTGTACGGCGGCGGACAACATCTGCGGCACCCGCAGATGCCCGGCCTGCCGATGCCCAGCGCCCTCAGAGAGCGCCTGTGAACGCGGACCAGGCGGACCGGGTGACGACCAGGACCGGTCCGTCAGGGTTCTTGCTGTCGCGGATGGGGACGGTTTCGGGGAAACCGGGGGCTATTTCGATGCAGTTGCCGCCGTTGCCGTCGCTGTAGCTGCTCTTGACCCAGGTGATCGCGCCGAGCTCGTTCCGGCCCATGATGCTCGTACCTCTCCATCGTCTCGTGGATCAGAGCGGCGGACTGGGGAGCTGACAGGGCGTCCGCCCTGAGCACATCATAGAACTGGTTATAGCGCTCGTAGAGGGCTGGATCGTTCGTGAAATGGCCGCGGTCGAGCGACTCCGAATACAGCCAGTGGCGCCCTTCGGGCAGCGTGATCAGGGACATGGAACCACTGGGGCGGACGATTTCGACGGGCCCTGCGGGGGCGACCTGGATCCGGATGTTGGGACGCCGCCCGAGGCTCAGCACGTGCGCGCACTGCTCTCGCATGACAGCCGGACCGCCCACCACGTTGCGCAGGCAGCTCTCGTCGAGAACGACGACGTACAGCGGTCCGCCATCGGCGAGGAAGCGCTGCTGTCGACTCAGTCGAGCCCGCACACGTTCCTCCAGCTCCAGACCGCTCACGTAACGCGAGGACAGCGCCCGGGCGTACGCCGAGGTCTGCAACAAACCCGGCATCACGCGCTCCTGGTACTCCCGGAGGGTCACGGCCTCCTCGTCCATCTCAGCTCGCCGCCGGAACCAGTCGGGATGCTCCACCTGCGGATACCAGTCGATCCGGCCCCACAGCCGAAGCAACACCCCACCCGTACCCAGAAGTTCGTCACACGTCTTGGCGAACGAGTCCTGCGGAACCCTCGTGCCCGCCTCCACCCGCGCCACATGCGACCGGTCGCACGGAATCTGCCGCGCCAACCCCTCCTGCGTCAGCAGCGCCGCCTCGCGGAAGTGCCGCAGCACCTCCCCGAACACCGCCGCCGTACTCGCCCCCGACTCCGCCCCGCCGTTCCGTCGGCTCAGGGCTTCCCCCTCCGTGACAGTGCACCGGTGTCACACGCAAAGCATTGAACCGGACCATTCCCCTGCGCAACGCTCAGTACACCGAGAGTGACGGAGGTGCACGAAAATGGAACCGGGAACGCTCGTCTACGACCAGCACGCGCGCAGGGTCGGCGAGTACCAGGACAGATCCGGCCCGCACGTGACGCTGCGCCCGGTCGGCGGCGGCCGGGAGTGGCAGGCGGACGCGGCCGAGATCAGGGTGGCGACGCTGGACGAACGGCTCAGCGCGGGCGTCCGCGCGCTCAACGAGCGGTCCAGGGAAGGTCTGTTGGCCGATCCGACCCGGCCCCCGGCGCCCGTGCCGGGGTGTGCGGCGTGTGAGGAGCTGGCCGTCCGGCGGGACCGGGCACGGGCCGCGTTCGACGGGAGTGCCGTGACGGACGCGAACGTGCTGCTGCGCCAGCACCAGCGCAAGGAGCACGGCGGGGAACCGGCGGGCGGCCGCAGGGTGTTCCGATACGTGCCGTACACGATCGTGCAGGACGCGTCGGCGCTGCCCGAGTACCAGGCGTACTGCGTCTCGGGGGAGGACGCGGACTGCGGGGCGAGTTCGGGGCCGTGCCAGGCGCCGGCCGAGGTGGAGGAGTGGCAGCGCAGGCACACGCAGGAGACGCGGCACCTGCGCTACCGCCGCAGTTTCGCCGACTACGCGGTGCTGGAGCGGCAGGGCTGAGGCGCGCGGCCGGGTGTCAGGAGCGGTCGGTCAGCTTCCGCAGCTCGGGCGGGAGTTCCTTCACGGTGTCGGCGACGACGAGACGGTAGGCGTCGGTGTCCTCGGCCACCGCGATGGCGACCGCGGGGTCGACCCCCGGCAGGGCGAACGCGGTCATGAGGGCCGGGGCCTCTCCGTCGTCGCCGTCGCCGGGTGTGTCGTCGCAGCCCGCGCGGGTGGCGGCGCCGAGGGACTTCCCGACGGGGACGTCCGTCTCCTCTCGCCCGAGGTAGGTGCGGCTGTCGTACTCGACGACGTAGGCGCAGGACGCCTCGGGCCGCGCGTCGTCGCCCGACGGCGTCGACGTGCAGCCCGCGGAGAGCGGGGCGAGGGCCGCGGCCAGCAGCGCCCAGGCGGGGCCGCGGCCCGTGCGCGGGAGTGACGCCTTCATCGGTACGCCTCCTTCTGGAGCCTGGGCTCCGGCTGGGTGATACGTGACGAAGACGTGCGGCGGCCCTGGTCGGTTCAGTGTCCGGGCGCTCCCTGGGCGATCAGCCGTCCGCCGCCCGCGCCGCCCTGCGGGCCCAGGTCGATCAGCCAGTCGGAGGCCCGGACGACGTCGAGGTTGTGCTCGATGGTGACGACCGAGTGCCCGGCGTCGACGAGGCGCTGGAGGACGTCGAGGAGGCGGGCGGTGTCGGCGGAGTGCAGGCCCGTCGTCGGTTCGTCGAGGAGGTACAGGGCGCGTCCGGTCGTCCGCCGGCCCAGTTCCTTGGCGAGTTTGAGGCGCTGGGCCTCGCCGCCGGAGAGGGTGGTGGCGGGCTGGCCGAGGGGCAGGTAGCCGAGGCCGACGTCCGCCATCCGCCGCAGCCGCGTGGCGACCGGCGGGACGTCCTTGAAGACGGTCAGCGCCTCGTCCACCGTCGCCTGGAGGACCTCGGCGATGTCCAGGCCCTCGTGGCGGACGGAGAGCACCTCGGGCCGGAAGCGGCGGCCCTTGCAGCCCGGGCAGCGGACCTCCACCGCCGGGAGGAAGTGCATACGGACGGTGAGCACGCCCGCGCCCTCGCAGCGTTCGCAGCGTCCGCCCGGGACGTTGAAGGAGAAGTGGCCCGCCGGCAGGCGGCCCTCGCTGCGCTCCGCGAAGACCTCCCGGATCGGGGTGAAGACGTCCGAGTAGGTCGCCGCGTTGGAGCGCGGGAGGCGGCTGATGGGCTCCTGGTCGATGAGGACGGCCTTGGACAGGTGCTCCCAGCCGTCGATGCCGTCGTGCTCGGCGGGCAGTTCCCCGGCCCGGTGGAAGTGCCGGCGGGCGGCCCGGCCGAGGATGTCGAGCAGCAGGGTCGACTTGCCGGAGCCGGACGGGCCCGTGACCGTCACCAGGCGGCGCAGCGGTATCCGTACCGTCAGGTCCTTGAGGTTGTGGGCGCGGGCTCCGCGGATGACGACGGCCGTGTCGCCGTCGCCGCGCGCGCGGGAGCGGGGCGTGGCGAGCCGGCCCGACAGGTACGCGCCGGTCACCGAGCCCTCGGTGCGGGCGACCTCCTCGGGCGTGCCCGCCGCGACGATCCGGCCGCCGTCGCGCCCGGCGCCCGGGCCGACGTCGACCACGTAGTCCGCGGCGCGCAGCACGTCCAGGTCGTGCTCGATGACGAGCACGGTGTTGCCGAGGTCGCGCAGGCGGCGCAGGACGTCGATCAGGCGGGCGGTGTCGGAGGGGTGCAGGCCGATGGTCGGCTCGTCGAGGACGTAGAGCACGCCGGTCAGTCCGGAGCCGAGCAGGGCGGCCAGGCGCAGGCGCTGCGTCTCCCCGGCGGAGAGGCTGGGGGTGGCCTGGCCGAGGGTGAGGTAGCCGACGCCGACGTCCACGAGGCGCCGGACCCGCTCCTCCAGGTCGGCGACGACCGGCTCGACGAGCAGCCACTCGTCCCCGGCGGACCGCTCGCGCAGGCCGGCGAGCCAGGTGTCGAGGTCCGTCAGCGGGAGCTGTGCCGCCTCGACGATGGTGAGGCCGTGCACGGTCACCGCGCGGCTCTCCGGCCGCAGCCGGGTGCCGCCGCAGTCCGTGCAGGGCTGCTTCACCAGGCCCTGCTGTTCGGCCCGTTCGCGGTAGTCGGGGTCGTCGGCGCGGTCGTTGTAGCGGCGCAGCAGCGCCGTCGCGACCCCTTCGAAACGGCCCGCCGACACCGTCGCCGGCGGGTCGGTGTCCGGGAAGTGCCGCCGGAACTCCGGGCTTTCGACGCCGTGCAGCAGCAAGTCCCGCTGCCTGGCGTCCAGGTCGTCGACCGGCTGGTCCGCGTCGAAGGGGAGGCCGTAGTGGGCGGCCGCGGCGCGCAGCACGGGCAGGGCCCACTCGGTGTACTTCGCGTTCCAGCCCCGTACCGCCCCGCCCGCGACCGACCGGGCGCCGTCGACCAGGCGCTGGACGTCGGGCCGGATCACCTCGCCGAGGCCGGTGCAGGACGGGCAGGCGCCGGCGGGCTTGTTGAAGGAGAAGGAGCCCATGACGAGTTCGGGCACGAGGGTGCCGCAGTGCGGGCAGGGCCGCTGCTCGGCCTCGGCGTCCTCGTCGGGTTCGGTGCCGTCGGCGTACGAGGGCGGGATGTCCTGTCCGCAGCCCGGGCAGGGCCGTACCCCGATGCGGGACCACAGCAGGCGCAGGTACGTGAACACCTCGGTGACCGTGCCGACCGTGGAGCGCGGGCTGCGGTTGGTGTGGTGCTGGTCGACGCTGATGGACGGGGACAGTCCGGTGATCGAGTCGACGGCGGGTTTGCTGACGAGGCCGGTGACCATGCCCAGCGACTCCAGGTACTGCCGCTGGCCCTCCCGGTGGAGGGTGTCGAAGGCGAGGGTGGACTTGCCGGAGCCGGACAGGCCGGTCAGCACGACCAGCTTGTTCTTCGGCAGGGAGAGGGAGACGTTCCGCAGGTTGTGCAGGCGCGCACCGGTGACATGAATACAGGAGTCCATTCCTTCAAGTGTTCCATTGAAGTCCGACATTGAGACTTGAGAGCCTGTTGAAGCCTGTTGAGGCCGTTCCTCGGCCGCTTCTCCTGCCGTAACCTTCAAATCGATGACGAAAGACGACCGCCGTCTGCGCCCCGTCGACCTGGCCCGCCTGGCCGGTGTCTCGACGCAGCAGATCCGCAACTACGAGGACGCCGGGGTGCTCCCGCCGGCCGCGCGGACCGCGTCCGGCTACCGCGCCTTCGGGGACGTGCACCGCCGGGCGCTGCTCGCGTACCGGACGATGCTGCGCGGGTACGGCCCGGTGACGGCGACGCGGATCATGCGGACCCTGCACGGCGGGGACACCGCGGGCGCCCTCGCCCTGGTCGACGCCGCGCACGCCGCGCTGCACGAGGAGCGGGTCTCCCTGCGGGCGGCGAGCGAGGCGCTGGAACTCCTGGCGCTGGAACCCCCGGCCCCGCTCCCCCGCTCCGGCGGCCTGCGCATCGGGGAGGTGGCCGCGCTGCTGGGCGTGCGCACATCAGCCCTACGCGTGTGGGAGACCGCCGGACTGCTCACCCCGTCCCGCGAGCGCGGCACGGGCTACCGGACCTACACCCCGGCCGACGTCCGCGACGCCCGCCTGGTCCACACCCTGCGCCGCAGCCACTACCTGTTCGACCAGATCAGACCGGTCCTGGAGGACCTGCGCCGGGAGGGCAGCACCGAGGCCCTCCGCACGGCGATCACAACCCGGGGCCAGTCCCTGACGACCCGGACGCGGGGCATGATCGAGGGGGCGGGGGCACTGCACGCCTACCTCGACGCGTGCTTGGACCGGCTTACGGCCACACCAGGCAGTACGGCTGATGCCCCGCCTCGTGCAGCCGATGACTGAAGTCCTGCCATTCGTGCAGCAGTTGGTACACGTTGAACGCGTCCCGGGGGCCGCCGCGGTCCGGGACCGTCGACCAGATGAACGCCGCCGCGCCCACCGCCTCCTCGCCGATCCCGCGCAGGGGGTCGACGACCGTCATGGGGAGCTTCACGACCGCGTAGTCGGGGTGCAGGACGACCAGCTCCAGGGGCGGGACCTTGTGCAGGGGGACGCCCTCGATGCCCGTGAGGACCATCGCCGCCATCGTCTCCGGCTTGATCTTCGTGAACATGCCGTTCATGCCCAGCTCGTCGCCGCCGAGTTCCTCGGGGCGCATCGAGATCGGAACGCGGGCCGCGGTCGCGCCGTCGGGCGCACCGAAGTACTTGTACGTCACCCCCACCCGACCACCATTCCTGCTTCCCGTCCGAAGATCGTCCACTCGGCGTTCAGTACGTCCGTCGAGCCGCTCCGGTTCACCGGGCACCTGTGCCTGACGTGTTTCCTGCGTGTCCTCCGCCTCGCGCCGGTGCCTTCCCCGCCGGGCACGTCGAGGACCCAGGTCATCAGTCCCCTCGCCCAGTCCGCCACCGCGATGCATATCTCCACCCGACTGCTTTTTCTAGGACGCGTCGCCCCCGCCGCGCAACCCGATCATCGTGTCAGTGACCTCCCCCACGGCCGCTCGCCGAAACGTGCGCTGAAACATCTGTCCGCAGGATCTTCGCAGCCTCTGACCACGCCGGGCCGTTTGAGCTGTGTGTATCAGGTCCCAGTCTCGCAGACGACGGCGGCCCGGGGGCCGGTTGTCCCGGGCCCCTTCCTTCCACCCCCTGGCCTACCCTGAACAGGTCACTGGCACCCGGAGCCCGACAACGTCGGAGAAGGTCGGAGAAGTCGCAGGTCATGAGCGAACTGGCATATCCGTATGAAGCACCGGCCTCGCAGGCTCTGTTCGACCGCGCGGCGGCCGTCACACCGGGCGGTGTGAACTCCCCGGTCCGGGCCTTCCGCGCCGTCGGCGGCACCCCGCGGTTCATGGTGTCCGGGACCGGCCCGTACCTGACGGACGCCGACGGTCGGGAGTACGTCGACCTCGTCTGCTCCTGGGGGCCCATGATCCTCGGGCACGCGCACCCCGAGGTCATCGCCGCCGTCCAGGACGCCGTCGCCCGCGGCACGTCCTTCGGCACGCCCGGCGAGGGCGAGGTCGCGCTCGCCGAGGAGATGGTCGCCCGGGTCGCGCCGCTGGAGCAGGTGCGGCTGGTGTCCAGCGGCACCGAGGCGACCATGTCCGCGATCCGGCTCGCGCGCGGGTTCACGCAGCGGACGAAGGTGGTCAAGTTCGCGGGTTGCTACCACGGGCACGTCGACTCGCTGCTCGCCGCGGCCGGCAGCGGCGTCGCCACCTTCGCGCTGCCCGACACCCCGGGCGTCACCGGCGCCCAGGCCGGCGACACCATCGTGCTGCCCTACAACGACCTCGACGCCGTCCGCGAGGCCTTCCGGGCGCACCCGGGCGAGATCGCCTGTGTGATCACCGAGGCGTCCCCGGGCAACATGGGCGTCGTCCCGCCCGCCGAGGGGTTCAACCAGGGGCTGAAGGACATCTGCTCCGAGAACGGCGCCCTCTACATCTCCGACGAGGTCATGACCGGCTTCCGGACCAGCCGCGCCGGGTGGTTCGGCGTCGACGGCGTGGTCCCGGACCTGATGACCTTCGGCAAGGTCATGGGCGGCGGCTTCCCGGCCGCGGCCTTCGGCGGGCGCGCGGACGTGATGGCCCACCTCGCCCCGGCCGGGCCCGTCTACCAGGCCGGCACCCTCTCCGGGAACCCCGTCGCCACCGCCGCCGGTCTCGCGCAGCTCCGGCTCCTCGACGACGCGGCCTACGAGAAGGTCGACGCCGTGTCGAAGGAGATCCAGGGCCTCGTCACCGACGCCCTGACCAAGGAGGGCGTCGCGCACCGGCTGCAGAGCGCCTCCAACATGTTCTCCGTGTTCTTCACCGACCGGCCCGTGCGGAACTACGAGGACGCCAAGGCGCAGGAGTCGTTCCGCTTCACCGCGTTCTTCCACTCGCTGCTCGGAGCCGGCGTCTACCTGCCGCCGTCGTCCTTCGAGTCCTGGTTCGTGTCCACCGCGCACGACGAGCGGGCCGTGCAGCGGATCGCCGACGCCCTCCCGGCGGCGGCCCGAGCTGCCGCGGAGGCCACGGCATGACCACCCAGGGCGCCAACGACGACATCACCGTCGTCCACCTCATGCGGCACGGCGAGGTCGCCAACCCGGACGGCATCCTCTACGGGCGGCTGCCCGGCTACCACCTCTCCGAGCTCGGCCGCCGCATGGCCGACCGGGTCGCCGAGCACCTGGCGGCGCGCGATGTGACGCACGTCGTCGCCTCGCCGCTGGAGCGCGCGCAGGAGACGGCCGAGCCGATCGCCAAGGCGCACGGCCTGGACCTCGCGACGGACGAGCGGCTGATCGAGGCCGACAACATCTTCCAGGGCAAGACGTTCGGCGTCGGGGACGGGGCGCTGCGCAAGCCCGGCAACTGGCGGCACCTGGTCAACCCGTTCCGGCCGTCCTGGGGCGAGCCCTACGTCGACCAGGTCGTGCGGATGATGAGCGCGCTGAGCGCCGCGAAGGACAAGGCGCGCGGGCACGAGGCGGTCGTGGTCAGCCACCAGCTGCCGATCTGGATCGTGCGGTCGTACGTCGAGCGGCGGCGGCTGTGGCACGACCCGCGCAAGCGGCAGTGCACGCTCGCCTCGCTGACGACCTTCACGTACCGGGGCGACCGGATCGTCTCCGTCGGCTACACCGAGCCGGCCCGCGATCTCGTACCGGCGCATCTGCTGGCCGGTGCCAAGCCGGTGAAGGGAAAGAGCAAGGCGTTCGGCGCGTAAGCCCTTTCTGTTCCCTTCTGACGCCTCCGTTACGGAATCTGCAAATTTCGGCGGAACCTCCCCGTTCATCACATCCTCTGACTGGGTGACCAGCACGATGTGATGAATCGGGGATGCCATGCGCGCTCTCACCCGCAGGGGAATGCTCGGAATCGGCGCGGGAGCCGCCGCCGCCGTCTCGCTCGCCGGCTGCGGTGGCCTCACGGGCTCGGACGAGTCCGGCCACGCGGACGGTTCCGGCGGCGACAGGGCCCAGGGCGGGTCCAGGCCGAAGCCCGCCGCCCGGCCCATCGGCGACGGCTCCACCGCCTACACCGGCAAGCAGCCCCACCAGCCCGCGAAGCCCGAGCCGCTGGAGCCGGGTCAGACCCCGCCGCAGTTCGTCGTGTTCTCCTGGGACGGCGCCGGCGAGGTCGGCAACGGCCTCTTCCCGCGCTTCCTGGACCTCGCCAAGGAGCACGGCGCGAGCATGACCTTCTTCCTGTCCGGGCTGTACCTGCTGCCCGAGTCGAAGAAGCGCCTCTACGACCCGCCGAACAACCCGCGCGGCGCCTCCGACATCGGCTACCTCACCGACGCGCACATCAAGGACACGCTGAAGAACGTCCGCCGCGCCTGGCTGGAGGGCCACGAGATCGGCACCCACTTCAACGGGCACTTCTGCGGCGAGGCCCACGGCTCGGTCAAGAACTGGACGCCGCAGCAGTGGCGCAGCGAGATCGACCAGGCGAAGTCCTTCGTCAAGGAGTGGCGCACCAACACCGGCTGGACCGACCTGCCGCCGCTGCCGTTCGACTACGACAAGGAACTCGTCGGCGGCCGGACGCCCTGCCTGCTCGGCCAGGACAACCTGCTGCCCACCGCCCGCGAGCTGGGCTGGCGCTACGACGCCTCCTCCCCGGGCGGCCGCCAGGTGTGGCCCGTGCGGCGGCAGGGCATCTGGGACCTGCCGCTGCAGCAGATACCTTTCCCCGGCCGGGGCTTCGAGGTCCTCTCGATGGACTACAACATGCTGGCGAACCAGTCGCTGAACTCCACCAAGGCGCCCGCGCACAACTACCCGGGCTGGCGCGAGCAGTCGGCCCAGGCGTACATCCAGGGATTCAAGCGGGCATACGAGACAAACCGGGCGCCGTTCTTCATCGGCAACCACTTCGAGCAGTGGAACGGCGGCATCTACATGGACGCCGTCGAGGAGGCCTTCAAGCACATCGCGCGCGAGAAGGAGAAGGGCGCCGATGTGCGTCTCGTCTCTTTCCGGCAGTACGTCGACTGGATGGACGCGCAGCGGCCCGAGGTCCTCGCCAGGCTGCGCACCCTCGACGTCGGACAGCAGCCGGCGGGCGGCTGGCGGGAGTTCCTCAAGGCCGCTCCCGGCTCCGGGACACCCTCCTCAAACGCCGCCTGAAATGCGGTTTTCCGACCACAAGGGGGGTGGGCGAGAGTCCCGGAACGGACATGCGAAACTTTTCACATGAGTGCCGCCAGCCGCGCCCCCCAGTGCTCGAACCGCACCCGTAGCCGCGCCGCCCTGCTCGCCGCCGGTGCCGCGGCGGCGGCGCTGACCCTGTCCGCGTGCAGCTCGGGCGGCACGTCCAGCGGGGGCGGTGACACCAACTTCGTCCTGGGCAAGGACGGCATCGCCACCGCGGACAAGGGCGAGCGCGCGGACGCCCCGGACCTGTCCGGCAAGACCGTCGACGGCAAGCAGCTCGACGTCGCCGACTACAAGGGCAAGGTCGTCGTCGTCAACGTCTGGGGCTCCTGGTGCCCGCCCTGCCGCGCCGAGGCGCCGGGCTTCGAGAAGACCTGGAAGGACCTCAAGGGCAAGGGCGTCCAGTTCGTCGGCATCAACACCCGCGACACCAGCACCGGCCCGGCCCTCGCCTTCGAGAAGGCGTACGGGGTGACGTACCCGAGCCTGTACGACCCGACGGGCAAGCTGATGCTCCGCTTCGAACGCGGCACCCTCAACCCCCAGGCGATCCCCTCCACCCTCGTCTTCGACCGGGAGGGCAAGATCGCCGCCCGCTCGCTCCAGGCGCTGAGCGAGGAGAAGCTGCGCAAGATGATCGCCCCGGTCCTCGCGGAGAAGTGACGTGACCTCCGCAGTCACCACGCTCGCGGCGACGGGCTACAACGGCACGGTGCTCAACGGCGCCCTGCTGGTGGCCCTGCCCATCGCGCTCCTCGGCGGTCTCGTCTCCTTCTTCTCCCCCTGCGTCCTGCCGCTCGTCCCCGGCTATCTGTCCTATGTGACCGGCGTCACCGGCACCGACCTGGCCGAGGCCCGGCGCGGCCGGATGGTCGCCGGTGCCTCCCTGTTCGTGCTCGGCTTCACCGCCGTGTTCGTCTCCTCCGGGGCGCTGTTCGGCTTCTTCGGCGACACCCTCCAGGCGAACCGGGGCGTGCTGTCCAAGGTGCTCGGCGGGCTCATGATCCTCATGGGCGTGTTCTTCATGGGGCTGATGCCCTGGATGACCCAGCGCGAGTTCCGCTTCCACAAGCGGCCGGTGACCGGCCTGGTCGGGGCGCCGCTGCTGGGCGCGCTGTTCGGCATCGGCTGGACGCCGTGCATCGGGCCGACGCTCGCCTCCGTGCTGGCGCTCTCCTCCAGCCAGGGCAGCGCGGGCCGTGGCGCCATACTGACGGTGGCCTACTGCCTCGGTCTCGGGGTGCCCTTCGTCCTCGCCGCGGTCGCCTTCCGCAAGGCCCTCGGCGCCTTCGACTGGGTCAAGCGCCACTACGTCTGGGTGATGCGCATCGGCGGCAGCATGATGATCATCACCGGTCTGCTGCTGCTGACCGGCGCCTGGGACCGCATCGTGCAGGAGATGCAGACCTGGTCCAACGGCTTCACTGTGGGGATCTGATCGATGAGCAAGACCAGCACCACCGACCCGGCCCCCGCCGGCGGCCCGGAGGACCAGGACCTCGGCGACGCGGGATCCCAGCTGTCCACCGCCCCCAGGGAGGACGCGCCCAACCTGCCCTCGCTGGGCGTCATCGGCTGGGCCCGCTGGTTCTGGCGGCAGCTCACCTCCATGCGGGTCGCGCTGCTGCTGCTCCTGCTGCTCTCGCTCGGCGCGATCCCCGGCTCGCTCATCCCGCAGACCGGCATCGACGCCACCAAGGTCGCCGAGTTCCGCAAGAACAACCCGACCCTCGGCGACGTCTACGACAAGCTCGGGATGTTCCACGTCTACAGCTCGGTGTGGTTCTCCGCGATCTACATCCTGCTGTTCGTCTCCCTCATCGGCTGCATCGTCCCCCGCACCTGGCAGTTCGTCGGCCAGCTGCGCGGCCGCCCGCCGGGCGCGCCCAAGCGGCTGGGCCGGCTGCCCGCCCACACCACGTGGCGTACGACGGCGGAGCCCGAGCAGGTCCGCGAGGCCGCGCTCGCCCTGCTGAAGAAGCGCCACTTTCGCGCCCACCTCGCCGGTGACGCCGTCGCCGCCGAGAAGGGCTACCTCCGCGAGGTCGGCAACCTCGTCTTCCACCTCGCCCTGATCGTGATGCTGGTCGCCTTCGCCTGGGGCCAGCTGTTCAAGGCCGAGGGCTTCAAACTGGTCGTCGAGGGCGACGGCTTCTCCAACACCCTCACCCAGTACGACGACTTCAAGTCCGGGAACCTCTTCACCCAGGACGACCTGAACCCGTTCAGCTTCCGCCTGAAGAACTTCACGGGCACCTACGAGATGAGCGGCCCCAACCGGGGCACCCCGCGCACCTACCAGGCGACCGTCGACTACAGCGTGGGCGCCTACGGCAAGGACGAGCACAAGACCATCAAGGTCAACGAGCCGCTCACCATCGGCGACACCAAGGTCTACCTCGCCAGCCACGGCTACGCCCCGGTCGTCACCGTCCGCGACGGCAAGGGGAACGTCGTCTACCGCGACGCCGTGCCGCTGCTCCCACTGGACGGCTTCGCGACCTCCTCCGGCGCCATCAAGGTGATGGACGGCTACCGCAACGCCAAGGGCCAGAAGGAACAGCTCGGCTTCCAGGCGTTCTTCGTGCCCACCTACAACGGCGGCGCGATGGTCTCCCAGTTCCCGGCGCTGATGAGCCCGGTCCTCGCGCTGAACGCCTACCACGGCGACCTGGGTGTCGACTCGGGCCTGCCGCAGAGCGTGTACCAGCTCGACAAGAGCAACATGAAGGAGTTCAAGGACTCCCAGGGCAAGCTGCTGAAGAAGCTGCTCAAGCCCGGCCAGACGATGCAGCTGCCGAACGGCGCCGGCTCGATCACGTTCGAGAAGGACATCAAGGAGTGGGCGCAGTTCCAGATCACCCAGCAGCCGGCCAGCGGCTGGGCCCTGGGCGGCGCCGTCGCCGCGATCTTCGGCCTGGCCGGCTCGCTGTTCATCCAGCGGCGCCGCGTCTGGGTCCGCGCGGTCCGGGGCGCCGACGGCGTCACCGTCGTCGAGATGGCCGGCCTCGGCCGCAGCGAGTCCGCCAAGGTCCCCGAGGAACTGGGCGACCTCGCCGGGATCCTGTACGACCAGGCGCCCGGGGCATCCGACCCCGCAGATTCCCCCGACCCCGACCAGGAGCCGGGCACCACGATCCCCGTACCTGCCGAAGGGGCTGAGAAGCAGTGACTCTCGCCGCCGCCACCAACGAACATCTCGCCAACATCAGCAACACGCTGATCTACTCCGCGATGGCCGTCTACACCCTGGCCTTCTTCGCGTACATCGCCGAATGGCTCTTCGGCAGCCGCAGCAAGGTCGCCCGCACCGCCGCCGCGCTCACGGCCACGTCCGAGGCCAAGAAGGCACCCGCCGTCACGGTCAGCCAGGCGGGCGGCACGGCCGTGCTGGAGCGTCCGAAGGTCACCGTGCGGGCCGCGGCCGGTCAGCGCGACGTGCCGGACGGGCCCGGGGCGCACGGCGGTGACGAGCAGGGCGACCTCTACGGCCGGATCGCCATCTCCCTCACCGTGCTCGCCTTCCTCATCGAGCTGGGCGGCGTCATCGCCCGCGCGGCCTCGGTGGAGCGGGCGCCGTGGGGCAACATGTACGAGTTCAACATCACGTTCTCCACGGTCGCCGTCGGCGTGTACCTCGGCCTGCTGGCGCTGAAGAAGAACGTCCGCTGGCTCGGCCTGTTCCTGACCACCACGGTCCTGCTCGACCTGGGCCTCGCCGTCACGGTCCTGTACACCGCCAGCGACCAGCTGGTCCCGGCGCTGCACTCGTACTGGCTGTACATCCACGTCTCCACGGCGATCTTCTGCGGCGCCGTCTTCTACGTGGGCGCGGTCGGCACGATCCTGTACCTCTTCAAGGACTCCTACGAGAACAAGCTCGCGAGCGGCGGCACGCCCGGCACCTTCGCGACCTCGGTCCTGGAGCGGCTGCCCTCCGCCGCCTCCCTCGACAAGTTCTCCTACCGCGTCAACGCCGCTGTCTTCCCGCTGTGGACGTTCACGATCATCGCGGGCGCCATCTGGGCCGGCGACGCCTGGGGCCGCTACTGGGGCTGGGACCCCAAGGAGACCTGGTCCTTCATCACCTGGGTCGCCTACGCCGGTTACCTGCACGCCCGCGCCACCGCCGGCTGGAAGGGCCGCAAGGCCGCCTACCTGGCCCTGCTGGCCTTCGGCTGCTGGCTGTTCAACTACTACGGCGTGAACATCTTCGTCTCCGGCAAGCACTCGTACGCGGGCGTGTAGCCCGGGGCATCGGTGGCGTCTCACCGCCTGGTGTGGGGGGCGCGGTCCGCGACCGACAGGACGATGTCGCGCAGCCGGTCGGCGTACAGCCGCAGGTTCTTGTGGGCGACGTCGGTGTCCGGGTGGCGGGCCGCGAACCACAGCCCCTCGTGCAGCCGGGTGACCCAGGCGCAGACCTGGTCGCCGTAGGACACCCGGATCAGGCCGTAGGCCTTGCGCTCGGTCCAGCTCGTGGAGTCCGGGATGCCCCGGGTGTCGGTGTACGACACGATCGAGTACATGTCCGGGGAGGTCGGCCGGAAGTCGGCGCCGAGCAGCCGCAGCACCCGGGCGAGCGGCATGCGGGCCAGCGGCCGGGCCGCGTGCAGCGCGTTGCGCACGGTCCGCAGCGCGGCCGGGAAGTCGGGCGCGCCGGCCACCGGCACCTCGATCGGCGCGCCGCCGACGTACCAGCCCACGGAGTCCGAGTACGCCGACCGCGCCCGGGTGTGGAAGGGCACCACGGTGCGGTAGACGGACTCGCCGCCGATCTCGTGGACGATCAGCGCGGTCGCCGCCAGCAGACCGACCAGGGTGCCGCCGCAGGGGCGGCAGTACGCCTCGAACGCGGCGGCGGCGTCCGCGTCCACGAGCATCTCCCGCATCAGCTTCTGGGTGGGCAGCGCGCCGCCCGGCTCGAGCCCGAGGTCGACGGGGAAGCTCGGCAGCCGCCCGTCGCAGCCCTGGATGAACTCCCGCCAGCGGGCGACGATCTCGTGGTCGGCGTCGATCCGGTCCGCGTCCGCCCGCTCCGCCTCGCAGAAGTCGACGTAGCTGCTGACCGGTGCCTGGTCCGGGGTGCGGCCGGTGCGGTGGGCGGTGTACAGCTCGTGGATCTCGGCCGGGATCCGGTAGATCGAGAACGCGTCGACGTTGCTGTGGTCGAAGGCCATGTAGACGCTGGTGCAGTCGTCGCGGAGGACGGCCGTGTAGATGAGGTTGGGCCAGCGCAGGGCGTCCGCGGTGGTGTCGAAGCGGTTCTGGAGGTGCCGGGCCAGGGCGACGGGGTCGGTGAACTCGCCGACGTCCTCGCGGTGCAGGGACACGGCGTCGGCGTCGAGCGTGAAGCGGCGGATCTCGTCGCCGGAGCCGCCGGTCCAGCGGAAGCCGCTGCGCAGCGTCTCGTGCCGCAGCGTCCAGCCGCGCAGCGCCTCGCCCAGGGCGTCGAGGTCGGCCCGGCCGGGGAGGTCGAAGGCCGCGCCGATCCAGGTGGGCACGAACAGGCCGTCGTCGCGCACGGTCCGCGCGGTCCGCAGGTGTGACTCCTGGATGTAGGCGGGCGGCCGGGAGTCCTCCGGCAGGCCCTTCGCCGTCGCGACGGTCGCCGGACTGAGCGTCCATTCGACGAGTCGTCCAGGCCGGACATCGCAGCGCTGGATGTCAGACATTCGCACAGGGCGTCTCCGTTCGCAGTTGGGACAGACCCGATCAACACAATGACGAGCCGGCTGCCGGACACACGGCCTGTCGCCGTATTTCAGGGGAACGGATGGCATCTCGAACGGCGGTCCGGGTGTTGGCGTCCGTGCCGTCCGCTCACGTGCCGTCCGCTCACACGTCGTCGGTGTCCGGCCGGTCCCGGTTCCTGGTGCGGCGGCGCCGGGCGTAGCGGTGGGCGCCCGCCGTCGCGGCCACGATCGCCGCCGTCGCGAGCTGCGCGGGCAGCTCTGTGAGCAGTCCGTGTGCGAGGAGCGACAGTACGTGGTTGAGTTGGTCCGGCATGGGGGGACTCCTTGGATGGGGTGGGGATGTCGTCGGCGGGCCGCCCGGCCCGTCTCGGTGACGCGGCAAGCCTGCTGGCCGGACGGCCTCGGCTCCACTAGTCCGGGTGGTCCCGTGTACAAGTCCGGACAAGTACGGGGCCGTCGACACGGTGAGTGGACCAACTGAACACGCGGGCCGGGGTGCCGGAGCGAGCGGGGGGCGCCGCACCCGCCCCTGGGCGGAGCTGCGGGGCGCCTCCGACGAGGCCAACGCCCTCGCCCGGCTGCTCCGCGAGTGGCTGGACCGCGCCGGCCTGCGGCTGGACGACCTGCTGCGCGAGCTCAAGGCCGAGCACTTCGAACGCCAGACGATCCCGAGCCGCAGCACGGTCGCCGACCGCCTGGCCGGTGTGAACCCGCGGTGGGACTTCGTCGAGGCGGTGGCCGACGTCTGCTCCCGGGACAAGGCCGAACGCGACCGGCTGACCGAGCGGGCCCGCCCGCTGTACGAGGCCGCCGAGCGGGCCAGGCGGGCCCCGGCCGGGCCCGGGCGGCGCGGCGGCAGACAGCAGGGCCCGCCCGAGCCGGTCACGGGCCCCGGGCCCGGCGGTGCGGAGGCCACGGCCGAACTGGTCGCCGCGCAGCAGCATTCGCTGGCGCTCTCCGACCAGTTGCTGCGGGCGCTGCAGCGCACGGCCGAGCTGGAGAAGGCACGCAACGACGCCAACCAGATGGTGCTGATCCTGCTCGCCCTCGTCGACAAACTGCACCGCGACATCGCGACGCTGACCGCGGAACGGGACCGGTCGGTGTCCCGGCTGACGGGCGTGGTCATGCTCGACGAGGTCCAGGACCGCCTGCGGCACAGTGAGGCGCAGCGCGTCCAGGCCGAGACGGAACTGAGCCGTGCCCGGGCCGAGCGCGAGAAAGCCGACCGGCTGGCCGAGCAGTCCGCCGAGCAGGTGCGCCGTCTGACGGAGGAGGTGGCGCGGCTGCGCCGGGGCGACGACGGGTCCGCCGCCGGGGCGGACGCCGTGCCCGAGCCCGACGCGCTGGTGCCGTCCCCGGTGCCCGGCCTCGTCCAGGACGACATCGACGCCGCGTTGACGAAGGCCGCGCACATCCTGGACAACGGCGCCGAACGCCTGGAGCAGCTCGCGGAGGAACTGCAGGGCGAGTCGGCCGGGTTGTCCGGCCCGGACAACCCGGTGACCAGGGACGCCCGTGCGGACAACCGGCCGGACAACCGGCCGGACAATCGGCCCGACAATCGGCCCGACAATCGGCCCGACTACGGGTCGGACATCTCCGTCGTCGTGGACTACGCGGACGACCGCGCCGTCGCCCAGCTCGTCGACCGGGTCCGGTGGGCGCAGGCCAGCGGGCAGGACGACGGCCTGATCGACCTGCTGTGCCTGGCCGGGCGCGACTGGCCGGCCGGGCGTCTGCTCGCCGCCCTGAAGCGGCTGCGCCGGCTGAGCGCGGGGCCCGAAGTCGCCCGGGTGTTCCGGGAGTTCGGGCAGCGGCGTCCCACACACGGCCTGGTCTCCGCGCTGCCCCTGCTGCCCCGGGACGACGTGCGCGCGGTGATCGCGGCCATGGGGGCGGGCCGCCCGGCCCGGCCCTTCCTGCACGCCGTGGAGCGCCTGCGCGCGGTCGGTCTCTCCGACTTCGCCGGGCAGGCGCTGCTGGCGGCCGGGCGGCTGCGCCCGCTGGACAAGCTCCCCCTCGTGCTGCCGCCGCTGAGAGGGGGCCGGGAGGCGGACACGGTCCTGATCCTGCACGGCGTGTGCGCCCGGCCGCCCAAGGAGCTGGAAGCGGCCGTGTCCGCGCTGGCGGAGGTGGGGATGCGGGAGGAGGCCGGCTTCCTGCGTGTCGCCGCCGCGGGGTACGGCGGCACGTCCTCGTGGTTCGACCCCACCGCGCGGGCCCACCGGGAGCCGAAGCCGCGGGAGCCGGAGCGCCGTACGTCCACGACGCTCACCACACGGATCCGGATCAACATCCCCGGCTCGCGGCCCATCCCGCCGGTCGTGGTGCGAGAGCCGCAGGTCCCGCCGGACCGGGCGCCGCAGGACTGATCAGCCGTCGGCTCCCGCCGGACCGGGCGCCGCAGGACTGATCAGCCGTCGGCTCCCGCCGGACCGGGCGCCGCAGGACTGATCAGCCGCCGGCTCCCGCCGGACCGGGCGCCGCAGGACTGATCAGCCGCCGACTCCCGCCGGACCGGGCCGCCGATGGACTGATCAGCCGCCCGCGCCCGGCTCCCCGCCCCGCTCCCCCTCGCCCCGCTCCCGGGCCACCGGAGCCGTCGTGGCCCGGGGGATCACGTGCGTCGGCAGGACGACGTGCCGCCCGGGCTCGCCCTCGGGGCCGTCGACGAGCTCCAGCGCCAGCTCCCCGGCCAGCCGTCCCATCGCCGACGGTGACTGGGCGACCGTCGACAGGTCGAACCAGTCGGCCAGCGGCTGGTCGTCGAAACCGAGGACGGACACGCGCTCGGGCACCGCGATCCGCGTCCTGCGCAGGTTCCAGACCAGGGCGACCGCGACCTCGTCCTGCTCGGCGAAGACGGCGGTGGGCGGCTCGCGCAGGCTCATCAGCGTGCCGAGCACCTCGGCCGCTGCGCGCTTGCCGCCGGCCCGCGCGGACACCACCAGGTCGTCGTCGAGCGGCACGCCCGCCTCGGTGAGCGCCTGCTGGTAGCCCAGCAGCCGTACCTCGGAGCTGAAGGAGAAGCCGCGCTCGCCCACGGTCTGGACGAAGGCGATCCGGCGGTGGCCGAGGTTGAGCAGGTGCCGGGTGCCGTGCAGGGCGCCGGCCACGTCGTCGACGTAGACGCTGGGCCGTCCGTCGACGTGCTGGCTGACGTAGATCACCGGCATGCCGAGGCCGTCCAGCCGGGCGGTCTCCTCGTCGGTGAGGTCGAAGGAGCACACCAGGAGCGCGTCGGCGTTGCGGCGCGCCGGGAGGTGCTGGAAGAACGAGGTGCGCGCGGCCAGGTCGGGGATCTCGTAGACGCTCAGCTGCCGGCCCGCCGCGCGCAGCGGCGGGGCCAGGCCGGACAGCACGGAGCCCGTGAACCACGCGTCGAGCGTGGGCACCAGCACCGCGATCGTCCCGGTCCGGCCCGTGACCAGGCTCGCGGCCTGCCGGGACACGGCGAAGTTCAGCTCGCGCGCGGCCTCCTCGACGCGGGCCCGGACCTCCGGCGAGACGGTGGACAGCCCGCGCAGGGTGCGCGAGACGGTGGAGGTGGAGACGCCGGCCCGTTCGGCGACGTCGGCCATGGTGGGGTGCCGCTGAGCTGGTGGCATGAGCGGACGGTAGCAGCGGCCGCGCGCGCCTCGCGGGCCGGTAAAGCGGTTGACCGCCCCCCGCCACCCTCGGGCACGATCTCGGTTCGGCCCCGTCCTCCGCCCGCACGAGAAGGAGCCCCCTGTGCCCACCGCCCTCTTCCCGGACCTCACCCGCCCCGGCACGCCGACCATCGGCACGCGGCACGCCGACGGCCCCGACCGGCAACAGGCGCTCGTGGCGGCCGAGTCGGCGGCGCTCGGAACCCCGCCGCCGGGCCTCGCCGCCGTCAGCTGGTTCCTGAGCACGGACGGCGAGACCGTCCTGACGCTCGCCCAGTGGGACGACGACACGGCGGTCCCGCTCGCCGGCCCGCCCCGCTACCGACTCGACCACAGCCTGGCCCAGGACCACGAGAGCCGTGTCCCGGGCTGCCTGATCACCGCCGCCTTCGACGTCGACGGGCCCGAGCGGCAGCGCTTCTTCACCGACGCGGTGATCGCCGCCCAGCCGCGCGACGGCGGCCACCCCGGGGCGATCTCCGCCCACTTCCTGCACAGCGTCGACGGCAGCCGGGTGCTGCTCTACACCGAGTGGACCAGCGCCGAGGCCCACCAGGAGGCAGCCGAGGCGGGCGACCACGACAAGGGGCACGAGCTGTTCTCCGGAACACCCGGGGTGCGGCTCACGCACGGTGGGCGGTTCCGTCTCCAGCACGCGCTGCGGTGGGCGCCCGCCGGGTGACCGAGCGTCTCGGACACCAGGGCGTCACCGCGTGCGGGTCACTTCGTCCCCACCATCCGCAGGGCGCCCACCACCAGCGCCCGCGTCACCGCCGTCACCTCCCGCAGCGACACCCGCTCCGCCGCGCTGTGGGCGACCTGGATGTCCCCCGGCCCGAACTGCAGCGTCGGGATCCCGGCCCCGGCGTACAGCCGCAGGTCGCTGCCGTACGTCGCGCCGCGTTCGCGCGGGGCGGGGCCGCCCGCCGTGTCGGACCAGGCGCCGCGCAGGACACCCGGCAGGGGGTGGCCGTCGGGCAGGCGGCCGGGGGCGAACTGGCCGCCGGGCCAGGTCACCGTCGGCGGATGGGCGCGCAGCCAGGGGTCGGCGGCACCGGCCTCGGCCACGCACTCCTCCAGGGCGCGGCGGGCGTCGGCCGGGTCCTCGTCCAGGCGTACGCCGAGCCGGCCCTCGGCGACGAGCAGGTCCGGCACGCTGCTCGCCCAGTCACCGGAGCGCAGGGTGCCGACGGACAGGGCGTACGGGATGGGGTACTCCGCCAGCAGCGGGCCGGGGTCGGTGTTGCGCGCGCTCTCCAGGCGGGCCAGGGCCCGGTGCAGGGGCAGGTAGGCGTCGATCGCGCTCACGCCCCGCTCCCGGGAACTGGCGTGGGCGGCCCGGCCGGGCACGGTGATGCGGAACGTCAGGGCACCGGCGTTGGCCGTGATCAGCGTGCCCGCGGTGGGCTCGGCGATGACGCAGGCGTCACCGCCGTACCCCCGTCGCAGGGTGCCGAAGGCGCCGAGGCCGCCGTCCTCCTCCCCGACGACGAAGTGCACGGCGATCCGGCCGCGCAGCCGGATCCCGGCCGCGCGGATCGCGGCCAGCGCGGCGAGGTGCGCCGCGAGCCCGGCCTTCATGTCGCAGGCGCCGCGCCCGTGCACGACGTCACCGGTCACCCGGGGCACGAACGGATCGCCGTCCCAGGCGGTGAGGTCGCCCGGCGGTACGACGTCGACGTGGCCCTGGAGGATCAGGGTGGGCCCGTCGCCGCCGTCCGGTGTGGTGCCGACCAGGCCCCACGCCTCGTCGCGGGGCGCCTCCGTGCCCGGGAAGTCCGGGTCGGCCCGCAGGGCGGCCAGGTCCATGGACCACAGGTCGGTCTCCAGGCCCAGCCACTCCAGCCGGCCCGCCAGCTGGTGCTGGAGCTCCGACTCGGCGGGGCTGCCGGTCACACTCGGGACGGCTATCAGCTCCTGCAAGGTCCGGGCCAGGGCCGCCTCGTCGATCTCCGCCAGGGCGGCGGCCTCCTCGTCACTCAGCACGCTGCCGGTCCTCCCCTCAGCCGGGACGCGGCGGTCGCGGCCCCGCTCGCATATCTGCTCAGCGCGGGCCGTCCGTACGCGGGGTGGCATGGGGACGGCCGGTCGTACGGGGCGAGGCGGTCCGAACGCGGCCGGGGGTCAGTCGATGCCGCCGCCCACCGTGAACCCGATCACCGTCCCGCCCCCGTCCCGCCGGAGCGCGAACGGCGCTCCCCCGTGCGCGAGGGCCACCTCGCGGACGATGGACAGGCCCAGGCCGGAGCCCGGCAGGGAGCGGGCGTCGGCCGCGCGGTAGAAGCGGTCGAAGACGCGGTCGAGGTCCTTCTCGGCTATGCCGGGGCCCCGGTCGAGGACCTCGACGCGGATCACGCCGGGCCGGGCCGGTCCGGCGACGACGATCTCGATGGGGGCCGTGCCGGCCTGGTCGAACTTCACGGCGTTCTCGACGAGGTTGGACAGCGCCCGGGTCAGCATCCCGGGCCGCCCGTCGGTCGTGGTGTCGCCGCTCGCGCGCAGCACGATCCGCCGGCCGCTGCGGCGCCGGGCGAGGCCCGCCACCTCCTCCGCGATGTCGGCGACGTTCACCCGCCGCGGCGGCTCGGTGTCGGACTGCCCGGCCGCGAGGTCGACGAGCTCGTTGACCAGGTCGGTCAGCTCCCGGGCCTCCTGGCCCAGGTCGGCGACGAGTTCCTCGCGGGTCTCCGGCGGGAGCTCGTCGATCCGGCGGAGCAGGGAGATGTTCGTCCGCAGCGAGGTCAGCGGCGTGCGCAGCTCGTGGCCCGCGTCCTGCACCAGGCGCCGCTGGTCCTCCTCGGACTGGGCGAGCCGCCCCAGCATGCGGTCGAAGGCCCGGCCCAGCCGACCCACCTCGTCATGCCCGGCGACGGGCACCTGGATACCGAGCCGCCGGGTGCGGGCGACGTCCTCGGCGGCGTCGGTCAGCACGACCAGGCGGCGAGTGATCCGCCGGGCCAGCCACCAGCCGAACAGCCCGGCGGCGATCACGACGGCGGCCATCAGCACGAGCGTCCGCTGCTGGAGCGCCCGCAGCAGGTCCTCGACGTCGCTGAACTCCTGCGCGACCTGCACCGCGCCCCGTCCACCGCCGAGGGAGACGGTCGCCACGCGGTACACGTCGTCGCCGACGTCGACGTCCTTGTGCTCGGCCACCGTCCCGGACACCTCCGCGGCGGCGATCCGCACGTCGACGCCGGTGACCGGCAGCCCCGGACTGCCCCGGTCGACGACCCGCCCGTCCGGGCCGAGCACCTGCACGTCAGTCCGGGCGGGCCGCACCAGGTCGTGGCCGGGCGCGGCGGACGAGAAGTCGCCCGGCGTCATCCGGTTCTGGCTGACCTCGTCGCGCAGGTCCTGCACGACCTCGTCGAACACCGTCTGCTGGTCCACCCGCACCAGCCGGGCCGCCGCGCTGTAGGACAGGATGCCGACCAGGATCGTCACGGCCGCCGTCACCGCCGCGAACGACACCGCGAACGTGGTCCGCAGCGAGACCAGTCCCGGCCGCCGCCCGACGAGCAGCCGCCGCAGGCGCCCCACTCAGTCCTCCCGCAGCACGTAACCCACCCCGCGGACCGTGTGGATCAGCTGCGGCGCGCCCGGCTCGTCGAGCTTGCGGCGCAGGTAGCCGACGTAGACGGCGAGGTTCTTGGAGCCGGGCCCGAAGTCGTAGCCCCAGATGCGGTCGTAGATCGTCGAGTGGTCGAGGACGATGCCCGTGTTGCGGACCAGCAGCTCCAGCAGTTCGAACTCGGTGCGGGTCAGTTCCAGCTCGCGCGCGCCCCGCCAGGCCCGGCGCGCCTGCGGGTCCATGCGGATGCCGGCGGCCTCGATGAACCGCTCGGGCACGGGCCGGGGCGCCTCGGCCACCGGCGCGCTCCCGACACCCACCGGGCTGGTGCGGCGCAGCAGCGCGCGCAGCCGGGCGAAGACCTCCTCGACGTCGAAGGGTTTCACCACGTAGTCGTCGGCGCCGGCGTCGAGCCCGGCGATCCGGTCGGCGGTCTCCACGAGGGCCGTCAGCATCAGGATCGGCGTCCGATCGCCCTCGGCGCGCAGCACGCGGCACACCTGGAGTCCGTCGATGCCGGGCATCATCACGTCCAGGACGAGGACGTCCGGGCGGTTGCGGTGGGCCTGCGCCAGTGCCTCGACACCGTCGGCGACCGCCATGACCTGGTAGCCCTCCAGGGTCAGGGCGCGCTCCAGGGCGTTGCGGATGGCGCGGTCGTCTTCGGCGAGCAGCACTGTTTGGGACACGCGTCCAGTGTGCCAAGCCGACGGCCCCCCGGGAGGGGGCGGGCAGCGCCGGAGCGTCCTTCTTACTGCCCTCTCACCAGGGGACACGCAACCTCGGCCCGGGTGCCTACCGTCCTCTCACCCCCGGGCCCGCGCGAGGCGGGACGCGTGCGTCGGGGCCTCGGGCACCTCGGCCGGGCGGCCCACGGCGAACTCCTTGCGCAGCACCGGCACGACCTCCTCGCCCAGCAGGTCGATCTGCTCCAGCACGGTCTTCAGCGGCAGCCCGGCGTGGTCGACCAGGAACAGCTGCCGCTGGTAGTCGCCCGCGTACTCGCGGAAGGCCAGGGTCTTCTCGATGACCTGCTGCGGGGAGCCGACGGTCAGCGGCGTCTGGTCCATGAAGTCCTCCAGCGACGGCCCGTGCCCGTACACCGGCGCGACGTCGAAGTAGGGCCGGAACTCGCGCACCGCGTCCTGCGCGTTCTTCCGCATGAACACGTGCCCGCCGAGCCCGACGATCGCCTGCTCGGGCGTGCCGTGGCCGTAGTGCGCGTACCGCTCCCGGTACAGCTCGACCATGCGCCGGGTGTGGTCGGCGGGCCAGAAGATGTTGTTGTGGAAGAAGCCGTCCCCGTAGAACGCGGCCTGCTCGGCGATCTCCGGCGAGCGGATCGACCCGTGCCAGACGAACGGCGGTACGCCGTCCAGCGGGCGGGGCGTGGCGGTGAAGCCCTGCAGGGGCGTCCGGAACTTCCCCTCCCAGTCGACGCCCTCCTCGCGCCACAGCCGGTGCAGCAGGGCGTAGTTCTCGATCGCGAGCGGGATGCCCTGCCGGATGTCCTGCCCGAACCAGGGGTAGACGGGGGCGGTGTTGCCGCGCCCCAGCATGAGGTCCACCCGGCCGTCGGCCAGGTGCTGGAGCATCGCGAAGTCCTCGGCGATCTTCACGGGGTCGCTGGTGGTGATGAGGGTGGTGGCCGTGGAGAGGATCAGCCGCTCGGTGCGGGCGGCGACGTAGCCGAGCATCGTGGTCGGGGACGAGGGCACGAACGGCGGGTTGTGGTGCTCGCCGGTCGCGAAGACGTCGAGGCCGGCCTCCTCGGCCTTGAGCGCGATGGCGACCATGGCCTTGATCCGCTCCCGCTCGGTCGGTGTCCGGCCGGTGGTGGGGTCGGGCGTGACGTCGCCGACGCTGAAGATCCCGAACTGCATGCTCGCTCACCCTCCAGGTTGTTTACCGTTCAACCATACAGTGGAGTGGTGTCCGGAGCACGGCACCTCAGAAGTGGTACGGGTCCCCGGTGTCCAGGACGAGCACCCGCTGCCGGTCGTTCCCCCGATGCCGGTCCACCGCCCCGCCGCCCCACACCGTCTCCAGCTCCACCACCACCTCCGACGGCGCGCCCAGCACCCGCACGCGCAGGCCGATCCGCTCCCCCGCCCCCTCCGCGGGCAGCGCGCCCGTCCGGCACAGCACCACCCGCGGGCCCGACCGCGCACACCCCTCCGGCAGCTCCTGCCGGTCCGTCAGCGGCCGCGACCACCGCAACCGCACGGTCGCGTCCGGAACGGCGGCCGGGCCGTGGTTGCGCGGGGTGAACGCGAGGTCGACGAGCCCGGCGGACATGACGGCGGACCCGTGATAGGCGAGATCGGCCTCGGGTCCGGCCTCGACGGCATCCGCCGCCGGCACCGCCACACCTACCACCAGCCCCGCCACGGCCGTACCCCGCGCCACCCGGCCCCACACTCCACCCACACCGCGCATACCGCCCACTCCTCAGCCCGCCGGGACATTCACGCACTCGCAATGGCACTCGCACTGCGATGTATCCCACGCCGAGCCCCCCACAGGCGCCGTCCATCAGGTGACGCATGCCAAGCTGCCCGCATGTCGATCCTGCGTTCCGCCGCCCTCTTCGTCCTCGCCGCGCTGTTCGAGATCGGCGGCGCGTGGCTGGTCTGGCAGGGCGTACGCGAGCACAAGGGCTGGCTCTGGGCGGCCGGCGGCGTCCTCGCGCTCGGCGCGTACGGCTTCGTCGCGACGTTCCAGCCCGACGCCCACTTCGGCCGCGTCCTCGCCGCGTACGGCGGGATCTTCGTCGCCGGTTCGATCCTCTGGGGCGTCGTCGCGGACGGCTACCGCCCGGACCGCTGGGACATCACGGGCGCGCTCGTCTGCCTCGCGGGCATGGCGGTCATCATGTACGCCCCGCGCGGCGACTGACCGGCACCTCGGGGCCTCAGAACGGCTCGTCGGGCAGCAGACCCAGCTGACCGAGGAACTCCATCTCGTCGAAGTACAGCCGGTAGTCGACGATCCGGCCGTCCCGCACGGTGGCGATGTCCACCCCGCGGATCCTGATCTCCTTCTGCGTCGGGGGCAGCGTCTCGCCGTTCGGCAGCTCCAGCGGCCCCGTGTTGCGCCCGCTGTAGATGCCCTCGTCGATGGCCGTGTCGCCGACCTCGTAGGAGTGCAACGGCTGGAACGTCGCGTCGGGGAGCGCCTCCGTCATCGTCCGCCAGTACTCGACGATGTCGTCGCGCCCGCGGAGCTCGCCCTCGTCCGGCGTGAAGGCGACCGCGTCCTCGGCGTACAGATCGGCCACCACCTTCAGGTCGGCGTGCGTGGTGACCGCGTCCGTGAGCCGGTCCATGACCTCGCGTGCCTCGCCCATGATCCACCTCCAGGGGGAAACAGGGGATCACCCGCCCTCATTCTCCCACCGCGGGGCCCGCCTATCCTGGCGGGAGCCCGGCCGCACACGCCGGCCCGCACCCACGCCCGAGGAGTTCCCATGGCCACCGCCGCCCCGTCCGCAGCCTCCCGCATCGCCGTCGTCACGGGTGCGAGCAGCGGGATCGGCGCCGCCACGGCCCGGCAACTCGCCGCGCAGGGCTACCGCGTGGTCCTCACGGCACGCCGCAAGGACCGCATCGAGGCGCTGGCGGAGGAGATCAACGCGGCGGGCCACCAGGCCACGGCCTACGCCCTCGACGTCACCGACCGCGCGGCGGTCGACGAGTTCGCCACGGCCTTCAAGACGATCGGCGTGCTGGTCAACAACGCGGGCGGCGCGCTCGGCGCCGACCCGGTCGCGACCGGCGACCCGGCCGACTGGCGGCAGATGTACGAGACGAACGTCATCGGCACGCTCAACCTCACCCAGGCCCTGCTGCCCAAGCTGATCGAGAGCGGCGACGGCACGGTCGTGGTCGTCTCCTCCACCGCGGGCCACGGCACCTACGAGGGCGGCGCGGGCTACGTCGCCGCCAAGCACGGCGCCCACGTCCTCGCCGAGACCCTCCGCCTGGAGATCGTCGGCAAGCCGGTCCGCGTCATCGAGATCGCCCCCGGCATGGTCAAGACGGACGAGTTCGCCCTGACCCGCTTCGGCGGCGACGAGGAGAAGGCCGCCAAGGTCTACGAGGGCGTCGCCGAGCCCCTCACCGCCACCGACGTCGCCGACACGATCACCTGGGCGGTCACCCGCCCCGCCCACGTCAACGTGGACCTCCTGATCCTCCGCCCCCGCGCCCAGGCATCGAACACGAAGGTGCACCGGGAGGCGTAGAGCCGGCGGGTCAGCCCTTGACGCAGACGACCTGCTTCAGCTTCGCCACGACCTCCACCAGATCGCGCTGCTGGTCGATGACCTGCTCGATCGGCTTGTAGGCGCCCGGGATCTCGTCCACGACGCCGGAGTCCTTGCGGCACTCCACGCCCCGGGTCTGCTCCTCCAGGTCCTTCGTCGAGAACCGGCGCTTGGCCGCGTTGCGGCTCATGCGCCGGCCCGCGCCGTGCGACGCGGAGTTGAAGGACTTGTCGTTGCCGAGGCCCTTCACGATGTACGAACCCGTGCCCATGGAGCCCGGGATGATGCCGTACTCGCCCGAGCCCGCCCGGATCGCGCCCTTCCGGGTCACGAGCAGGTCCATGCCGTCGTAGCGCTCCTCGGCGACGTAGTTGTGGTGCGCGCTGATCTCCGGCTCGAAGACCGGCTTGGCCTTCTTGAACTCCTTGCGGATCACGTCCTTCAGGAGCGCCATCATGATCGAGCGGTTGTACTTCGCGTACTCCTGCGCCCAGAACAGGTCGTTGCGGTACGCCGCCATCTGCGGGGTGTCCGCGACGAACACGGCGAGGTCGCGGTCGACCAGCCCCTGGTTGTGCGGGAGCTTCTGGGCCACGCCGATGTGGTGCTCGGCCAGTTCCTTGCCGATGTTCCGGGAACCGGAGTGGAGCATCAGCCAGACAGAACCGGTCGTATCTGTGCAGACTTCGACAAAATGATTGCCGCCGCCGAGCGTTCCCATCTGCTTGGTGGCACGTTCCGAACGGAACTTGACCGCTTCCGCCACCCCGTCGAACCGCCCCCAGAAGTCGTCCCACCCGGCCGTACCGAACCCGTGCAGCCGCCCCGGGTCCACGGGATCGGCATGCATCCCCCGCCCCACCGGAATCACCTGCTCGATCCGGGAGCGGAGCCGTGACAGGTCGCCGGGGAGGTCGTTCGCCGTCAGGGACGTCTTCACCGCCGACATTCCGCAGCCGATGTCGACACCCACCGCCGCCGGACACACCGCGCCCTTCATCGCGATGACCGAGCCGACCGTCGCCCCCTTGCCGTAGTGCACGTCGGGCATGACGGCCAGGCCCTTGATCCAGGGCAGCGTGGCGACGTTCCGGAGCTGCTGGAGCGCCGAGTCCTCGACGGAGGCCGGGTCGGTCCACATCCGGATCGGTACCTTCGCACCAGGCATCTCTACATACGACATAGCGTCCTCAATCCCCCGTAAACGAACAGAAGTCCTCAAGAGCACTTACCGGCGCCAAGGTCGACGAAAGGGAAATCGGACCGGCGTCCACGGCTGTGCGTGCGATACACATTGTGTTCATCGGCCGCCCCGCGGCGGCAAGCCAATATCCGCGTCGAGAGGAGCCCCCACGTGCAACGGAAGGCGTACGTACCGGGTATCGCCGCGCTCCTCGCGGCGCTGCTGGCCGGCTGCACCGGCGGCTCGGGCGACGGCGGCACGACGGACGACTCCAACCCGGGCGACGCGGGCACGGCGTCGGCCGCCGCCGAGCCGGGCCGCTACCGCACGCTGCCCGAGCCCTGCACCGCGGTCGGCCACGGCACGCTCGACGAACTCCTGCCCGGCATCCGGCAGATCACCGACGCCGACCAGCGCGAGACGGCCTACGAGGGCGAGGCGACGCTCACCTACGACACCGACCGCAAGGTCGGCTGCCGCTGGAAGGTCGACTCCCGGGACGCCACCGACCACCTCCTCATCGACTTCGAACGGGTCGTCTCCTACGACAACGCCGTCAGCGACGACAGCCAGGCCGAGCAGCTCTTCGCGGAGAAGGAGGCGGCGGCCCACCTGCCCGAGCCGACCGCCACCGAGACCCCCGCCGCCGGCAGCACCCCGGCGGGCGGCGCCTCCGCCGCCCCGAGCGGCTCCCCCTCCCCGTCCGGCTCCTCCTCGCCCCCGGCGTCCGCCTCCGCCACCCCGACCGAGCTCCAGCCGCGCGTCCTGGAGGAACTGGGCGACGAGGCGTTCCTCGACGACGAGCTGAGCAGTTCCGGTTCGACGGCCAAGCAGCGGACGGTGACTGTGGCGTTCCGCACGTCCAACGTCATCGTGACCATCGAGTACGCCGAGCAGCCGGCGGCGATCGGCGTCGTCCCGGACAGTCAAGAAATGCAGGACAGGGCCCAGAAACTGGCCTCCCGGCTGGCCGATTCGCTGGGCGACTGAGGCCCCTTCACGCCCCCTTCACGCGCACCCGCAAAGCACCCGAAGGAAGAACACACCGCTGCCTCACCGCGTACGGTGACCACTCGGACCCGTTCCGACCGCAGGAACCACGAGCGTCATGAGTGAAGGAACCATGCAGCGACGAGCACAGCGAGAAGAGCGACACCAGCGAGCGAAGCGCCTGAACCGCGTCCTTGTCTGCGCGGCCGCCGTCCCCGTGATGCTGGTCGCAGCCGGCTGCTCCTCGGACTCCGGCTCCGGCGACAGCACGGACAAGGCCGCGAAGGCCGCCGCGTCGGCGTCCGCGAGCCCGTCGCCGACCGTGGAGGCGGCGGCGTACGGCAAGCTCCCGGAGCCGTGCAAGGCGCTGTCGAAGAAGACGCTGGAGGACCTCGTCCCGGAGAGCAAGTCGGGCAAGGAGGGCAAGTCGGACGACATTTCGACGCGTGCCGGCTGTGCCTGGGACAGCCTCGACAACAACGGCGTCAAGGGCTCGCAGTTCCGCTGGCTGAACGTGTCGATGCTGCGCTTCGAGTCGGACGTCACCCGCGGCCCGGCCGACAAGCTGGCGCAGGAGTACTACGAGAAGCAGGTCCAGGACGCGCAGGCCGCGGAGGGCGCCAAGGGCGTCAAGTCGGAGCCGGTGTCCGGGACGGGCGACCAGGCGACGGCCGTCCAGTACGACCTGAAGAAGAAGGAAGGCACCTTCAAGCAGCAGACGATCGTGGCGCGCGTCGAGAACGTCGTCGTCACGCTCGACTACAACGGCGCGGGCCTGGCCGGTGACAAGACGCCGAGCGCCGCCGATCTGCTGAAGGACGCGAAGAAGGCCGCCAAGGAGGCGGTGGCGGCGGTGTCCGAGGCCAACGGCGCGGGCGGCGGCAAGGCGGGCGGCGCCCCGTCGAAGCCGGCGTCCAAGTCCCCGTCGAAGTCCCCGTCGCAGTCGGCGTCGAAGGAAGCCGCGGACGAGTCGTCGAAGGACGCGTCGCCGTCGCCGTCGAAGACGCCCGCGTCGAAGAGCTGAACAAGCCCGACGGGAACCGGCCACCCGTTCTCCGTACGCATGTGCCACCCTGTTGCGCGCAACAACACGCAAGGGGAGGGGAGTACGGGTGGCCGCGCCACTGCAGCTGACTCGGATGCACCGCGTTCTCATCGGCGTGGTCGTGGCCGGAGCCGTGATCATCGCCGGAATCGGCTTCGCCGGTTCGTACGCGGCCGTCCGCGAGTTGGCCCTGAAGAAGGGCTTCGGGAACTTCTCCTACGTCTTCCCGATCGGCATCGACGCGGGCATCTGCGTCCTGCTGGCCCTGGACCTGCTCCTCACCTGGATCCGGATCCCGTTCCCGCTGCTGCGCCAGACGGCGTGGCTGCTGACGGCGGCGACGATCGCCTTCAACGGCGCGGCGGCCTGGCCGGACCCGCTGGGCGTCGGCATGCACGCGGTCATCCCGATCCTGTTCGTGGTCGCGGTCGAGGCGGCCCGCCACGCGATCGGCCGGATCGCCGACATCACGGCCGACAAGCACATGGAGGGCGTCCGCCTCACCCGCTGGCTCCTCTCCCCCGTGCCCACGTTCCTCCTCTGGCGCCGCATGAAGCTCTGGGAGCTGCGCTCCTACGACCAGGTCATCAAGCTGGAGCAGGAACGTCTGGTGTACCAGGCGCGGCTGCGCTCCCGCTTCGGACGGTCCTGGCGCCGGAAGGCCCCGGTGGAGTCCCTGATGCCGCTGCGGCTGGCGCGCTACGGGGTTCCCCTGGCGGAAACGGCCCCGGCGGGGCTGGCGGCGGCGGGGATCGAGCCGGCGCTGATACCGCCGCCTCCGCCGCAGGCCGAGGTGACGGCGGGCCGTCGGACCGCGGAGGCTGCGCCCGACCCGCAGCGGGCGGCACCTCCCGGTGAACAGCGCCCCGAGCTGGAGAGCGCCTACGACGTCGGGCAACCGGAGCCCGAGCCGGACCAGAGCCCCTGGTTCAACGCCCCGCGTGAGGTCGAGTACCAGGGCGGCTACGACCCGGCGTACGACCCCGAGCAGTACGCCCAGTGGTACGCCGAGCAGCAGCAGGCCGAGCAGTACCTCGACCAGCCGCACGAGGAGCCCTCCCCGGAGGACACGGGCAGCTTCCCCATCCCGGTGGGCCCGAACCGCACCCGGGAACTGGGTGACGGCGGCGGCACCCCGCCGGCCCCCGAGCCGGACGAGGAGGCGTACTACCAGGTGTTCCGCGAGTCGATAAAGAGCGGGAACGGAGCTCCCACCCCGCGCGGCTTCATGGCCGACGTCGAGGCGACGTACGGCGTCGCCCTGGACGAGGCCGAGTCCAAGCGCATGGTGAACCGCTTCTCGAACCGCCTCAACGCGGAGCTGACGGACGAGCACATCGCCTGACCCGCACAAGGGAAGGGGCCCCCGGTAACGAGGGCCCCTTCCCGGACACCGCTTACTCCCCGAGCAGGTGCCGGACCCGCTCCTGCTCCACCGCCAGCAGCAGCGTGGGCAGCCGCGGCCCCGTGTCGCGCCCGACCAGCAGGTGGTACAGCAGCGCGAAGAAGGACCGCTGGGCCGTCTTGATCTCCGGCGGCAGCTCCTTCGGCGTGGCGTCGGCGGAGAACCCGGCCTGTACCTTCGGCACGCCGTAGACGAGGTGGGTCAGCCCGTCGAGCGACCAGTGCTCGGCCAGCCCGTCGAGCAGCAGCCGCAGCGACTCGCGGCCCTGCTCGTCGAGGGACTTCAGCAGCTCGGCGTCGGGCTCGTCGCGCACGATCGTCCGCTGGTCGGCGGGGACGTGCGTGTTGATCCAGGCCTCGGCCTTGTCGTACCGGGGCCGGGCCTCGTCGAGGGAGGTCAGCGGCTGCTCCGGGTCCAGCTCGCTGAGGATGCGCAGCGCCTGGTCCTCGTGCCCGGCGGTGATGTCCGCGACGGACGCCAGCGTCCGGTAGGGCAGCGGCCGGGCCGTGCGCGGCAGCTCACCGGCGGCCGTGCGCACCGCGCGGGAGTGCGCGGCGGCGTCGGCCGGCAGGGCGCTGCCGTCGGCGACCTTGGCGTCGAGCCGGTCCCACTCGTCGTAGAGCCGCTGGATCTCCTGGTCGAAGGCGACCTTGAAGGACTGGTTGGGCCTGCGCCGGGCGTAGAGCCAGCGCAGCAGCTGCGGCTCCATGATCTGCAGGGCGTCGGCCGGGGTGGGCACGCCGCCCTTGGAGGAGGACATCTTCGCCATGCCGGAGATGCCGACGAAGGCGTACATCGGGCCGATGGGCTGCTTGCCGCCGAAGATGCCGACGATCTGCCCGCCGACCTGGAACGACGAGCCGGGCGAGGAGTGGTCGACGCCGGAGGGCTCGAAGATCACGCCCTCGTAGGCCCACCGCATCGGCCAGTCGACCTTCCAGACCAGCTTGCCGCGGTTGAACTCGTTCAGCCGGACCGTCTCGGAGAAGCCGCACGCGGTGCAGGCGTAGGTCAGCTCGGTGGAGTCGTCGTCGTAGGAGGTGACGGTGGTGAGGTCCTTCTCGCAGTTGCCGCAGTACGGCTTGTACGGGAAGTAGCCGGCGGAGCCGGAGCTGCCGTCGTCCTCCGCGGCCGCGCCGGAGCCCTCGGCGGCCTCCAGCTCGGCCTCGTCGACCGGCTTCTGGCCCTGCTGCTTCTTGGCCGGGGCCTTCTTGGTGCGGTACTGGTCGAGGATGGCGTCGATGTCGCCGCGGTGCTTCATGGCGTGCAGGATCTGCTCGCGGTACACGCCGGAGGTGTACTGCTCGGTCTGGCTGATCCCGTCGAACTCCACGCCCAGCTCGGCCAGCGACTCGATCATCGCGGCCTTGAAGTGCTCGGCCCAGTTCGCGTGCGCGGAGCCCTTGGGTGCCGGGACGGACGTCAGCGGCTTGCCGATGTGCTCGGCCCAGGCCTCCTCGTCGACCCCGGCGATGCCCTTGGGCACCTTGCGGTAGCGGTCGTAGTCGTCCCAGGAGATCAGGTGGCGCACCTGGTGTCCCCGGCGGCGGATCTCGTCGGCGACCAGGTGCGGGGTCATGACCTCGCGGAGGTTCCCGAGGTGGATGGGGCCGGAGGGTGAGAGGCCGGACGCGACGACGACGGGTTTGCCCGGGGCCCGGCGCTCCGACTCCTCGATGACCTCATCCGCGAAACGGGAGACCCAGTCGGTGGTCTCGGTGCTCTGAGCCACGATCGGCACGTCCTTCTTTCTGCATCGGGCAGCCGGTACGGTCGCACGGCTGACCGCAACATTGTCCCAGACCCCCTCGCGCCCGGAAAAACGGCTTTACCCCCATGGGATACTGGGCGTGTCTATCGATTCCCTCGAGGAGAACGGCACCCTTACCTATGGCCTCGGTCACGTCCCTCAGCGACTCCGTCCACCAGCGCCTCGCGGCGGCCCTGTCGGCGGCCCTGCCGCAGGCCGGCTCCGCGGACCCGCTGCTGCGACGAAGCGACCGGGCCGACTTCCAGGCCAACGGGATCCTGGCCCTCGCGAAGAAGGAGAAGGCGAACCCGCGGGAGCTGGCGACGCAGGTCGTCTCCCGGGTCGAGTCGGGTGAGCTGCTGCGGGACGTCGAGGTCTCCGGGCCCGGTTTCCTGAACATCACGGTCACCGACCGGGCGATCACGGAGAACCTGGCCGCGCGCTACGCGGACGACACGGGCCGCCTCGGCGTGCCCACGGCCGAGCGGCCGGGCGTCACCGTCGTCGACTACGCCCAGCCGAACGTGGCGAAGGAGATGCACGTCGGTCACCTGCGCTCCGCGGTGATCGGCGACTCGGTGGTGCAACTGCTGGAGTTCACGGGCGAGTCGGTGGTCCGCCGCCACCACATCGGCGACTGGGGCACCCAGTTCGGCATGCTCATCCAGTACCTGGAGGAGCACCCGCACGAGCTGGACCACCGGGAGGGCGAGGACCTCCAGGCCTCCGGCGAGCAGGCGATGTCGAACCTGGACCGCCTCTACAAGGCCGCCCGCAAGGTCTTCGACTCCGACGAGGAGTTCAAGACGCGGGCCCGGCGCCGGGTGGTCGACCTCCAGGCGGGCGACCCGCAGACGCTCGCCATGTGGCAGAAGTTCGTCGACGAGTCGAAGATCTACTTCTTCTCCGTCTTCGAGAAGCTGGACATGGAGGTCCGCGACCCCGACATCGTCGGCGAGTCCGGGTACAACGACATGCTGGCCGAGACGTGCCGCCTCCTGGAGGAGTCGGGCGTGGCGGTCCGCTCGGAGGGCGCGCTGTGCGTGTTCTTCGACGACATCAAGGGCCCGGACGGCAAGCCGGTGCCGCTGATCGTGCAGAAGTCGGACGGCGGCTACGGCTACGCGGCGACCGACCTGTCGGCGATCCGCGACCGCGTCTTCAACCTGAAGGCGAACACGCTGCTGTACGTGGTGGACGCCCGCCAGTCGCTGCACTTCAAGATGGTCTTCGAGACGGCCCGCCGCGCCGGCTGGCTGAACGAGGACGTGCACGCGGTGCAGCTCGCCTTCGGCACGGTCCTCGGCAAGGACGGCAAGCCGTTCAAGACCCGTGAGGGCGAGACGGTCCGTCTGGTCGACCTCCTCGACGAGGCGATCGACCGCGCGTCGGCCGTGGTCCGGGAGAAGGCCCTGGACCTCTCCGAGGAGGAGATCGCCGAGCGCGGCACCCAGGTGGGCATCGGCGCGGTGAAGTACGCGGACCTGTCGACGTCGGCGAACCGGGACTACAAGTTCGACCTGGACCAGATGGTCTCGCTGAACGGCGACACGTCCGTCTACCTGCAGTACGCCTACGCCCGTATCCGGTCGATCCTGCGCAAGGCCGGCGAGTCCCGCCCGGTCGCGCATCCGGAGCTGGAGCTGCACGCGGCGGAGCGCGCGCTGGGCCTGCACGTGGACTCGTTCGCGGCGACGGTGGCGGAGGCGGCGGCGGAGTACGCCCCGCACAAGATGACGGCGTACCTGTACCAGCTGGCGTCGCTGTACACGACGTTCTACGACAAGTGCCCGGTGCTGAAGGCCGAGTCGCCGGAGCAGGTGGAGAACCGCCTGTTCCTCTGTGACATCACGGCCCGCACCCTGCACCAGGGCATGGCCCTGCTGGGGATCCGGACGCCCGAGCGGCTCTGACGGTGTGGGGTGGCGGCGGACCGCGCCGCCACCCCGCACCCCGGTGACAACTCCGTTTCGTCCCCGTACAGTTGCATATTCCTTCAGCACCGCGGGCGGGACGACGCGGTCTGGTGCGGGTGATCGACACGGGGGAGTCATGATCATCTCTGAGGAGTCGCGGGCTGCGGGGGCCGCCGTCCCGGAGCGTGGTCTGGCCGTGCCGGGGCAAGCCGGCGACCGTTTCCGGCCGGGCGGCAATCCGCACACCGAAGAGCACACGACGGTGCTGCCGGAGCCGGCCAAGTCCGCCGCCCTGACGATCGATCCGCCCGCCCGGCTGGACAACCTCCCCGCGCTGCCGTCCGCCCCTTTCGTCGGGCGCACGGACGACCTGGACCGGTTACGCACCTCCCTGCTGTCCGGCGGTGGAGTCGTCACCCAGAAGGCCACGACCGCGCTGAGCGGTCTCGGCGGCATCGGCAAGACCACCCTGGCCCTGCACTACGCGCACCGGAGCGCCACGTACCGGCTCGTGTGGTGGATCACCGCCGAGAGCGAGGAGCGGATCGCCTCCGGCTTCGGTGAGCTGGCCCTGCGGCTGTACCCGGAGTGGGCCCGCCGGGCCACCGCGAAGGAGCGCACCGAGTGGGCGCTGGCCTGGCTGGAGAACCGCTCCGACTGGCTGCTGGTGTACGACAACGTGGAGCGGCCCGAGCACCTCACCCCGTTCCTGGGCCGGCTCCTCGACCGTGGCCACCAGTTGGTCACGAGCCGGTGCCGCACCGGCTGGCCCGAGGGGGCCCGCCTGGTCAGCCTGGACGTGCTGGACCACGGGGAGGCCGTCGACCTGCTGTGCGCGACGGCCGGCCTGGGCGAGGACCGTTCCGCCGCCGAGCGCGCGCAGGCCGCCCGGCTCGCCGAGGACCTCGGGCACCTGCCGCTGGCTCTCACGCAGGCGGGCGCCTACCTCCGGGAGACCGGCATCGGCTTCGCGGCCTACCGGGCGAAGCTGGCCCGGGTGCCCGACGCGGTGCTCAACGACGGGGCGGGCCGCTCGGGCCGCACCATCGCCCAGATCTGGCGCACCAGCCTGGAGTCCATCCGCTCCCGTCGCCCGCTGGCCGTGCCGCTGCTGTACACGCTGGCCTGGTTCGCGCCGGAGGCGGTGCCGCGCGGGGTGCTGCGGCACCTGGGCCGGCCCGAGCGCGAGATCGAGGAGGCGCTCGACGCGCTGCGCGACTACCACCTGATCACGTCCGGCCCCGACGGCCTCGCGCTGCACCGCCTGGTCCAGCAGACCCTGCGGCACGCCGACCCTCCGGAGGTGCCCGGGGCGCGGGACGCGGCCGAGCGGGCGCTGGCCGCGGAACTCTCGGATGCCCCGGCCGAGTCGGTGCGACGGCTGCTCGTCCACGTCCAGGCGCTCGCGGAGACGGGACCGGCCGCGGAGCCGGGCGCCGAGGCGGTTCTGATGTACCGGCGGGGCGCCGACGAGCTGGCGGCGCGGGAGCAGCACGTGCTCGCGATCCCGTTGATGACGCGGGCCGTCGAGGGCAGCGAGGCGCTGTTCGGGGTCGACGACGACACCACGCTCGACCATCGCGACCGGCTGGCCGAGTGGCATGCGAAGGCCGGCGATCCGGCGCGGGCGGTCCGGCTGTGCCAGAACGTGTACCTCGACCGCCGTCGGCGGTGCGGCCCGGACGCGCAGGAGACCCTGGCCGCCCGGGAGCGGCTGGCGTACGCGTACCGCAAGGCGGGCGATGTGATGCGGGCGGTCGAGGAGCTCACGGCCGTGGTCGCGGACCGTCGCCGGACGCAGGGCGAGGAGCACCCGGACACGCTCGGCAGCCGCAACAACCTGGCCTACGCCCTGCAGACCGCGGGCCGGTTCCAGGCCGCTGTCGAGGAGTTCGCCGCGGTCGTCGCCGACCGGGAGCGGCTGCTGGGCGAGGCGCACCGGGACACGCTGGCCAGCCGCACCAACCTCGCCTACGCGTACCGGGAGGCGGGTGACCACCGCACGGCGCTGGCCCTCTACGAGCAGGCGGTGGAGGACCGGCGGCGGGAGCACGGCCCCGACCACCCCGACACGCTCACCAGCCGTGGCTGGCTGGCCGCGGCGCACTCCGCCGCGGGTGATCCGCGGCGGGCGGTGGCCCTGTACCGCGAGGTGGTCGCCGACCGGGAGCGCGTGCAGGGCCCGGACCACCCGGACACACTGCGCAGCCGGAAGGACCTGGCGTACGAGCTGTCCGAGGCGTACGGGCCGGACGCGGCCCTGCCGGAGTTCGAGGCGCTGGCGGCGGACAGCGCCCGGATCCAGGGGCCGGACCATCCGGCGACGCTCGACTACCGTGACGACATCGCGGGGGTTCACCGAGAGCGGGCGGACTACGTCCGGGCGGTCGCGGATTACGAGGCGGTGATCGCCGACTATGCGCGGGTGCGGGGTCCCTACCACCGGGACACGCTGCGCGCGCGGGAAGCGCTGGCCTTCACCCGGCAGCTCATGGGGGACCACCGCCGCTCGGTCCGTGAGCGCCGGGCACTCGTCGCGGACCGCACCCGCGAACAGGGCGGTGATCACCCGGCGACCCTCACCGCGCGTGCCCATCTGGCCTTCGCCCTCCGGGAGGCCTCCGATCTCCCGGCCGCCATCGAGGTGTTCGAGGAGCTGCTGCGGGACCGCACCCGGGTCCTCGGCCCCGAGCACCCCGATGTGTTCGCCACACGCGAGGCCCTGGCCCGCACCCGTCAGTGGACGGGCGACCACCGGCGCGCGGTCGCGGATCTTGAGCAGCTGCTCCGGGACATGGAGCCGCTCCTGGACCCGGACCATCCGCGCGTCCTCTCGATCCGCCACTCCCTCGCCCAGGTGTTCACCGAGGAGGAGTGCCATGCGCGGTCGCTGGAGCTGTACGGCGAGCTCGTGGAGGTCTACGCGCGGGTCTACGGCCCCGATCACCCCTTGACGCTCGGCATGCGATTGTGGCTGGGAGCTGCCTACCACTCGGTCGGCGAGTACGGCCGGGCGGGCGAAGTGCTCGACGCGCTCCTGGCCGACCGGGCCCGCGTGCTGGGCGCGGACCACCCGGACACGCTGGAGACCAGCAGCTGGCGCGCCTGGGCCTTCCGTGTGGCGGGACAGCCTCAGCGCGCGATCTCGGTCTACGAGGAACTGGTCGAGGCCCGGGCCCGGGTTCTGGGCGCAGAGGCACAGGCGACGCTGAACGCCCGCAACGGCCTGGCGCTGGCCCGGCTGGCCGCCGACGACCACGAGGGCGCGATCGCGGGGTTCACCGAACTGCTCGCCGACCGCAACCGGCTCCTCGGCGACCAGGCCCCGGACACGCTGCTCACGCTGGAGAACCTGGCGGACGCCTGCTCGGCCGCCGAGCGGCATGACCGGGCCATCGCCCTGTACGAGGAAGCCGTCGAGGCGTGGACCCGCATCAGGGGTGCCGCTCACCCAAGCACGCTGCGCGCCCGGCGGGATCTGAGCCTGGTGCAGAAGGCGGCCGGACGGCACCAGTTGTCGCTCGCCACGCTGGAGTTCGTGCTCGAGGAGCGCAGGCGTCTGCTCGGGGTCGACCACCCGCAGGTGCTCGCTGTCCGCCTCGATCTGGTCAGTGCGTACTGTGCGTCGGGCGACTACTGCCACGCCGCCCGCCTCGCCGAGCAGCTGGTCGCCGACTGTGCTCGAGTGCGAGGCCGTGACCACGTCACCACACTGAACGCACACACGTGGCTGGCGTACGCGTGGATGTCGTCCGGGGCGTATCGGCGGGCGATCGTCGCGTTCGAAGGGCTGGTGGAAGACCGGACTCGTTTACAGGGAGCGGACCACGGCGAGACGCTGACAACCAGGTTCCTGCTGGCGGCCTCCTTCAACGAGCAGGGCGATCACGCACGGGCGGTCGTGCTCGGCCAGGACCTGGTGAACGATCTCGCTCGGGCCCATGGGTCCGACAGCCCGCGGGATTTCGACGACCGCACCATGCTGGCCCGCTGGCGGGAGTACACCGGGGACCGGGTGGGCGCGCTGCGGGACCTGGACGCACTGCTGCGGGACCACGAGCGGTTGCTCGGTCCCGATCATCCCGAGACCCTCGCCCTTCGGCGCTCCATCGCCTGGGTCTGGCTGGGGTCGTCCACCGCCGACCGGGCCGTCGCGACCGCCGCGAGCCTGGTCACCGATTCCACCCGGGTCGTCGGCCCGGACCACCCGAATACGCTCACCGCACGCGCCTTCCTCGCCGCCGCGCACAGCAAGGCGGGTGACGTCGCTCACGAGCTGCGGCTGCGGGCATCGCTCGTGGACGATTGCGCCCGAGTACACGGTCCCGACCACAGCGCGGTCCTGGATGCGCGCCGAGACCTGGTCTCGGCACGGCGCCGAGCCGGCCAGCGCGTGCTGAGCGTACGGGACGCCGTGGCGCTGGTGGACGACAGCAACCGCATACGGGGCCCGCAGCACCCCGAGACCCTCGGATGCCGCGATCTTCTGGGGCGCGCCTGCTGGGAGGCGGGCGATCCGTACCGCGCGGCCGCGGTCTTCGAGGAACTCCTGAAACAGTGCGAGGAGGTCCTCCCCGAGGAACACGAGACGACGTTCCGGGTGCGCGGCAACCTGGCGTGGCTGACGGCGGACACCGGTCCGGCGGACGACGCTGTGCAGTGGGCACGGAACCTGGTCGACGACGCCACCGAGCTGTTCGGTCCGGTCCACCGGCGCACCCTGGACGTGCTGCCGGTGCTGGCGCACGCACTGGCACAGGCGGACGAGCCGGAGCAGGCGCTTGAGGTGCTGCGGGACCTGCTGCGCCGCACGGCACTCTTGCGGGCTCGACTGGACTATCCGGAAACGGTCGACGACGTCGTCCGTGTCCATCACCAGGCAGCCGCGCGGGAAGGCGCACCGGCCTCGACCGGCGGACCGGCGGAGAGGGAGGACGACGAGGTCATCCGCCTGGGCGTGCTCGTCGAAAGGTTCGCCGTCCGTTTCGGCGACTTCCTCCCCACCCTCGCGACGCAACTCGCCCACGCCCTCTCCGACGCAGGCGACCCCACCGCCGCGGTGACCGTACTGAAGGCCGTGCACGCCGGGCGCGCACGGATGTTCGGCCCGGACCATCCGGACACGCTGGAGAGCCTCGCCGAGCTGGCCTTCGCCTGTCTGGAGGCCGGCGACCCGGACTCGGCGCCGTCCCACGAGGAGCTGCTGGCGCGCTGGGAGCGGACATTCGGCCCCGACCACCCCGACACGGCGGAGCTGCGCTGGCGGCTGCGCACCGCACGGCCGGCCTGGCGGGCCCGGCTGACGCTGGTCACGGACGACGTGACCGCCGGCCGTCCCGTCACGATCGAGGTCCGGCTGGAGCGGGAGGAGAGTGCGGCGGCGAGTGCGGCGGCGACCGCGCCGCCCCGGCTGATGGTGGCCGTCAGCTGCCCCACGGCGGCCGCGGTCGCCCCGGCCACGGCCGAGTACGACCCCGGCGGTGCCCCCACGCGCTTCACCCTGACGGCCTCCGAGCCGGGCGCCCACGACGTCCGCTTCACGCTGTACGACCACGCGTCGGGGTTCGTGCTGCAGGAGCTGAAGACCGTTGTCCACGTGCAGGGTGCCAGGGAGGGCTGACCCGGATGCCGCAGGAAATGGCCGTGGAGGTGGTGCGGGACCCCTCCCACGGCTTCACAGGGGTACCGCCGCAGCCCGGGAGCACACCGCGTCCGCCGGAGGGGGAGCGCCCGGCGGAGCTGCGGGTGAAGCTGTACCGCACCAGCGAGAAGGTGCTGACCGTCTTCGCCTGCGCCCCGGACCTGCCCGCCCCGCGCTGGCACGAGGCGCCGCTGGAGGTCTCCCCCGACGACCTGCGGGAGCGGGCCGACCGGCTGCGGAACCGGTGGCACGACCTGGTGGTGTACTACCAGAGCGAGGGCGACGAGCTCGGGACGCGGGTCGGCAGCCGTCCCTTCGCGGAGGCCGCCGACCTCAGCGAACTCGCCGACCGGGCCGAGTCGGTGACGGCCCGGCTGGCCGAGGAGGGCTACGACCTGCTCGACGTGATGCTGCACGGCAGCGGCTACGACCTCGGCCGTTTCCGGGAGTTCCTGTTCACCGCCCTCGGCGGCAAGGAACCGCTGCGCGTCAGCTTCGACTCCGAGGTGCATCTGCCCTGGCCCATGCTCGCCGTGGACCCCTCGACGTGTGCCACGCCCTGGGAGGCCTTCCTGGGGCACCAGCACCAGGTCGAACAGACCACTCCCGGCTATCCCTGGGACCACGCCCCGCTCGGCGACCGGGACCTGGCCACGACCAGCCTGAACAAGGACGACGCCCTGGACCTCGTGGGCCGCGCCCGGGAGGTGCACAAGCTCCTGGAGGAGCGCTCGCGGCTGATCGTCCGCTCCCACGGCAGCGACCTGCTGCACGCGCTGGCGGCGCCCGTGCTCAACGAGGACGTCATGTACTTCTGGTGCCACGGCCGCATGGTGCACGGCGGCCCGTCGACCCCGGGCCTGTCCATCCGGCTGTCCGACGACGAACACATCGACGGCCCGGTGGTGTCCCGGAAACGGCGCCGCTTCCGCCGTGACTCCCACGCCAGGTTCAAGCCGTTCGTGCTGCTGAACGCCTGCGGCACGGCACGGGCGGCGGCCCCCGGCAGGCTCAAGCACCTCGGGCAGGAGCTGATCGACATGGGTGCCGACGGCGTCCTCGCCCCTCAGATCGACATGCCCCAGGACTTCGCGACGGAGTACGCGTACGCGTTCCTCGACCTGTACCTGACCGGCCGTTACACCGCGGGGGAGATAAGCCGGCTGCTGGTGCGGCGCTTCGCCTCGGAGTTCCGCAACCCGCTCGCCCTGGCCTACGCGCTGCACTGCGGCATCGACAGCAAGCTGAGGCTCGCCTCGTGACCGCCCCGGGCACCCGGTCGCCCGCGCCGGCCGAGATCGACCTGGACGAGCGGGGCAGGCTGACGATGCCGGGCGGGGGCGCGCCCGTGCCGGCGAACCGCGTCGCCGAGCACCTGGCCCGGAGGCTGGCCGTGCCCCGCTGGGCGACGGACATCCACGTGTACGTGCACGGCTGGCAGACCGCGCCGGCCGGCGCCACCCGGACCGCCCTGCGCCTGGTCCGGCAGTCCCAGGAGCTGTACGAGGCGGCGCCCGGCCGCTATCCGGGGCTGAAGGCGGGCTACCGCCCGTGGTGCGTGGTGGTGCGCTGGCCGTCCTCCAGCCCGCCGACGCTCAGGGGGTACCGCAGGATCCGCGACCGTGCCCACGCGATGAGCGCCGAGGGCACCGGGCACGCCCCGTACGTCCTCGGCCACCTGCTCGGCTACCTGGACGCCGAACGCGCCGACCCGACGGGCCCGGCGGTACTGGCCAACCAGAACGGACAGTTCCTGCACCTCGTCGGGCACTCCTTCGGCGGCCGGTTCCTGTGCGAGGCGGTGCAGCGGGCCGCCGAGCGGCCTCCCGTGCTCGGCTGGAGCACACCGCACGACCCCCGCCGCCCGTTCACCGTGGACAGCGCCCTGATCTTCCAGATGGCCGCCCCGCGCGACGCCTTCGTCCGGCACTTCGGCGCGTTGTTCCCGCGCGCGGGCCATCCGGGCGCGCCGCTGCGCGGCCCCCTCGTCCTGACGCACTCGCGCTGGGACCGGGCCACGGGCTTCTGGCACCTGCGCGCCGAGAAGGCACCCGGAATCGGTCACTCGGGCACCGGTGCGGCGCCGGTTCCGCAGTTCACCACCAAACTGCTGCCGACCGACGAGGTCTACGAGCAGGCCACGCTGGATCACCGGCTGGTGAACGTGGACGCCGACTGGCTCTACCGCGGCAGCCGCCGCACCCGGCTGCATCCCTCGGGCGCCCACTCCGACTTCCTGCGACCGGAGTCCGCGCACCTGCTGCTGACCCTGGCGGAGCGCTCCCGCTGACGGGGACGGCCGGGGCGGACGTGGTCAGCCGTCGGGAGCGATGCCCGCGTCCGGCGCGGGCGGTTCAGCGCTGGGCGGTGCTGTTCGCCCCGTCCAGGGCCTCGCGGACGATGTCGGCGTGCCCGGCGTGCTGGGCGGTCTCCCGGATCAGGTGCAGCAGGATCCGGCGCGCCGACCAGTGCTCGGGCTCGGGCGGTGACCAGGGGGTCCTCGGCAGGGGCACGCCGCGATCGAGGTCCGGCAGCCCGGTCACGGCGTCCTCGGTCGCCCGGGCGGCCGCCGCGTAACGCTCCAGGAGGCCTTGGAGCGTGTCGCCCCCGGCCATGCGGTACTGCTCCATGTCCAGCATGCCGTCGGGCAGTTCGCCGTCGGCCGCGACCATGATCCGGGTCCACGCCTCCTCCCCTCGCGCGAGGTGCTTCACGATCCCGCCGAGGGTCAGCTCGCTCACGGTCGTGCGCCGCGCGGCCTGCTCGTCGGTGATTCCGCGCACGGTGATCAGCAGCAACTCCCGCTGCTCCGCGAGCGCGTCCAGCAGGTCCGTCTTCTCCCAGGAAGTGGTCATGGCGAGACGGTAGGGAGCAATTAGGTCAACGGCTGTCCCCTGCCGGCTCGATGTCGTCCGCTGTCAGTGGCCGGCCCTACAGTCACCCCCATGGCGACACTTCCGAACCCCTTGCCGACGCTGGCGGCGGACCCGAGCGGCCGTGCGCTCGGACTGTCCCTCCCCGCCGGGGCGCTCCTGGACACGACCGACGAGGGCCCCTGACACGAGCCGCTGCTGTGGCACGCGGACGAGCGGGCGGTGCCGGGCGGCTGGACGGCGCTGGAGCCGGCCCGCCGTGCGGGACTGCTGCCGGTCGTCCTCGACGTGGGCGACGGCCATGGCGGGCCGGACCGCTGGGAGTTGATGCCCGGCGAGATGTCATACCCGGGGGACCACGACGCCGAGGAGGTCCTCGCGGAGTTCTGGGAGGAGTACGCCCAGGACGCCGAAGCATGGCCCGGCCTGGCCGCAGCCGGCCCACGGCACCACGCCGGGGACCAGGAACACGACCAGGACCCCGCCCAGGACCCGGACGCGTTCGCGACGCGCGTCGCGGACTCCCTGCTCGCCGACGGCGGCCCGCTCAAGGCACCGCATCTCGCCCTCGTCCCGGCCCGCCGCAGCGCCGACGTCCCGACGGCGATCGGCTGGACGGGCCCGGCGAACCACGAGGGCGACACGGCCCGGCTCAGCGCGGTGCTGCGCTCCTGGGAGGACCGCTTCGGCATACGCGTCGTGGCGCTCGGCTTCGACCACCTGCTGGTGTCCGTCGCCGCCCCGCCCACCACCCCGGCCGAAGCGGAGGCCCTCGCCGCCGAGCACGTCGCGTTCTGCCCGGCCGTCATCGGCCCGGCCGTCATCGGCCCGGCCGGCATCGACCAGGGCGGCGACCCCACCCTGCGGTCCTACGCCGAGCACCGGATCCTCGACCAGCCGACCTGGCATTTCTGGTGGGACTAGGTGTATTGGCCCGCAGCGTTGTTGACACGGCTGATGGGTGGCTGGCCGCCCAGTGCGGTGTGGCAGCGGTGGTGGTTGTAGGTGTGCAGGAAGTCT